>NZ_MUNH01000291.1:0-8476 GCF_002154615.1 Streptomyces recifensis | reverse complement strand
GGATCACCCGGAGGCGGGGCTGGACGGCTGGGGGGCCGCACAGTCCCGCTTCCGCATGTCCCGGCCCGCTCAGGCCGCCGTCTGCTGCCGTACCTGCCGGCCCGCCGCGGCAGCCGCCATCCGGCTCAGCGCCTCGTCCCGGCCGCAGGCGTGGGCGCCCAGGGCCACCTGGCGGGACACGATCGAGCGTTCCGCGCGCAGCAGCCGCCAGCCCCGGCGCAGCAGGAACGGCACCGACTTGCGCCCCTCCTTCAGATCGCGCAGGAAGCGGCGCCGGAAGGTGGTGACCGGGCCCCGGGTCAGACACAGCGCGTCCGCCAGCAGCCCGAGTTCACGGCAGCGCTCGACGATCTCCGCGGCGAAGATGCCCTCGGCGATGAACAGCGGGGTACGGCCGATGCTCAGGGTGTCCTCGCCGGTACGCGCGCTCAGCGAGATGTCGTACACCGGCACCGGGGTCGCACCGGACGCGCACAGGCGGGCGATCGCCGCGAGGGCCACGTCGGCGTCCCAGGACTCCGGATGGTCCCAGTCGATGTCGGAGCTTCCTTCCACCAGCGGCAGGGTGGGGTCGTCGCCCTCCTTGTAGAAGTCGTCGAGGCGCAGCACGGGCAGCCCGGAGAGGGCGGCGACGAGTGACTTGCCCGAACCGGAGGGGCCGCACAGCAGCACCACACGGGCGGGGGACGGAGGATGGATGCTCACGGAACACCAGTTTGACGCATGGTGGCCGTCCTGCCGACCCCGCGGGTCCGCATTGGAGCGTGCGTCACATCTCAACTACCCTACGTGTCGACCGTATTACCCTGCGCACCAGAAGGCGGCACCACCGATGGCCCGACATTCCGCACCCCGGTCCCCCCGTCAGCCCGCCGCGCGGCGCGCCCTGATCGCCCTCGCCTCGGCCGGGGCCGCCCTGGCGGCGGGCGCGAGCACGGCCCATGCCGAGACGGCCGCACCGCTGGTGGACGTGCCGCCGCTGCGCTCCGCCGACATCGGCGACATCAACCCGCAGTCCGGGGTGAACGCGCTGACCACGTCGGTCGGTTACGCCACCGGCACCATCGCCGGCCTCAAGCCCAACCCGCTGGCCGGCACCGGCACCGACCCGCTGAACAACGGCATCGGCACCACCATCGCCGACTTCAAGCCGCTCAGCACCCTGGCGCTGACCGCCCCGATCGCCCAGGCCCCGTCCTTCGGCGCGGTCCCGGTCGTCGGGCAGGCCCTGGGGCTGCTCACGCCGAAGGGCTGACCAACGCGAAACCGCGCCGCCCCCCTGAGGTGAAGGGGGCGGCGCGGCTTTCGTGTGTGCTCAGTACGACGAGCCCGCCGCGCCCAGCGCCCCGGTGGGGTGCCAGACCGTCTTGGTCTCCAGGAACCCGGTCATGCGGTCGATGCCGGGAGTCGCCGTGTAGTCCACAGGCTGTGGACGGAGAACGCGCTTCAGGTTGTCCGCCGCCGCGATCTCCAGCTCCTTCGCCAGCTCGGCGTCGGCGCCCGCCAGGTCGATCGCGTTGACGTCCTGGTGTGCGGCGAGCGGCGCGCCCAGCTCGGCGGTGCCGCCCGACAGGATGTTGACGACTCCGCCCGGCACGTCGGAGGTGGCCAGCACCTCGCCGAGCGACAGGGCGGGCAGCGGGGCCTTCGCGGAGGCGACGACGACCGCGGTGTTGCCGGTGGCGATCACCGGGGCCAGCACCGAGACCAGGCCCAGGAAGGACGAGTCCTGGGGGGCCAGCACGGCGACCACGCCGGTCGGCTCGGGCGAGGAGAGGTTGAAGTACGGGCCCGCGACCGGGTTGGCGCCGCCCACGACCTGGGCGATCTTGTCGGTCCACCCGGCGTACCAGACCCAGCGGTCGACGGCCGCGTCCACCACGGCGGCGGCCTTCGCCCTGGACAGGCCCTCGGCCTCGGCGACCTCGCGGACGAACTGCTCCCTGCGGCCCTCCAGCATCTCGGCCACCCGGTACAGCACCTGACCGCGGTTGTACGCGGTCGCGCCGGACCAGCCGCCGAACGCCTTGCGCGCGGCGACGACCGCGTCACGGGCGTCCTTGCGGCTCGACCGGGGTGCGTTCGCCAGCCAGTTGCCCTTGGAGTCCGTCACCTCGTACACCCGGCCGCTCTCGGAACGCGGGAACTTCCCGCCGACGTACAGCTTGTAGGTCTTGAAGACCGACAGCCGCGGCTCGGTCTTTTCGGTCTTCTCAGACATCGAGGTACGCCTCCAGGCCGTGGCGGCCGCCCTCGCGGCCGAAGCCCGACTCCTTGTAACCGCCGAACGGCGACGTCGGGTCGAACTTGTTGAACGTGTTGGACCAGACGACTCCGGCGCGCAGCTTGTTGGCGACGGCCAGGATGCGGGAGCCCTTCTCGGTCCAGATGCCGGCCGACAGCCCGTACTGGGTGTTGTTGGCCTTGGCGACGGCCTCGTCCGGGGTGCGGAAGGAGAGGACCGACAGCACCGGGCCGAAGATCTCGTCGCGGGCGATGGTGTGCGCCTGGGTGACGCCGGTGAACAGCGTCGGGGCGAACCAGTACCCGGACGACGGGAGTTCGCACGCCGGGGACCAGCGCTCGGCGCCCTCCGCCTCGCCCTGCTCCGCCAGCGCGGTGATCCGGGCCAGCTGCTCGGCGGAGTTGATCGCGCCGATGTCGGTGTTCTTGTCCAGCGGGTCGCCGAGACGCAGCGTGGACAGGCGCCGCTTGAGGGCGTCCAGCAGCTCGTCCTGGATCGACTCCTGGACCAGCAGCCGGGAGCCCGCGCAGCAGACCTGGCCCTGGTTGAAGAAGATGCCGGTGACGATGCCCTCAACGGCCTGGTCGATCGGGGCGTCGTCGAAGACGATGTTGGCGCCCTTGCCGCCCAGCTCCAGGGTGAGCTTCTTGCTCGTGCCCGCGACCGTGCGGGCGATCTCCTGGCCGACGGCCGTGGAGCCGGTGAAGGCGACCTTGTTCACGTCGGGGTGTCCGACCAGTGCCGCGCCCGCGTCGCCGTAGCCCGGCAGGATGTTGACGACGCCCTTGGGCAGGCCCGCCTGGCGGCAGATGTCCGCGAAGAACAGGGCGGACAGCGGGGTGGTCTCGGCCGGCTTGAGGACGACCGTGTTGCCGGTGGCCAGCGCCGGGGCGATCTTCCACGCCAGCATCAGCAGGGGGAAGTTCCAGGGGATGACCTGGCCGGCGACGCCCAGCGGGCGGGGGTTCGCCCCGAAGCCGGCGTGGTCGAGCTTGTCGGCCCAGCCCGCGTAGTAGAAGAAGTGGGCGGCGACCAGGGGGAGGTCCGCGTCGCGGGTCTCCTTGATCGGCTTGCCGTTGTCCAGCGTCTCCAGCACGGCCAGCTCGCGGCTGCGCTCCTGGATGATGCGGGCGATGCGGAACAGGTACTTGGCGCGCTCGGAGCCGGGCAGCGCCGACCAGGTGGCGAACGCCTTGCGGGCGGCCCTGACCGCGCGGTCCACGTCCGCCTCGCCGGCCCGGGCGACCTCGGAGAGGACCTCCTCGGTGGCGGGGGAGACGGTCTTGAAGACCTTGCCGTCGGCGGAGTCGGTGAACTCGCCGTCGATGAAGAGGCCGTAGGAGGGGGCGATGTCGACGACGGCGCGGGACTCCGGCGCCGGTGCGTACTCGAAGAGGGAACCCATGGTGATCAGTCCACCGTCACGTAGTCGGGGCCGGAGTAGCGGCCGGTGGCCAGCTTCTGACGCTGCATCAGCAGGTCGTTCAGCAGCGAGGAGGCGCCGAAGCGGAACCAGTGGTTGTCCAGCCAGTCCTGGCCCGCGGTCTCGTTGACCAGCACCAGGAACTTGATGGCGTCCTTGGTGGTGCGGATGCCGCCCGCGGGCTTCACGCCGACCTGGACCCCGGTCTGGGCGCGGAAGTCGCGCACCGCCTCCAGCATCAGCAGGGTGTTGGCGGGGGTGGCGTTGACCGCGACCTTGCCGGTGGACGTCTTGATGAAGTCCGCGCCCGCCATCATGCCCAGCCAGCTCGCGCGGCGGATGTTGTCGTACGTGGACAGCTCGCCGGTCTCGAAGATGACCTTCAGGCGGGCGCTGGTCCCGCAGGCCTCCTTCACGGCGGTGATCTCGTCGTACACCTTGAGGTAGTCGCCCGCGAGGAACGCGCCCCGGTCGATGACCATGTCGATCTCGTCGGCGCCCGCCGCGACCGCGTCCCGTACGTCGGCCAGCTTCACGGCGAGGGCGGCGCGGCCGGCCGGGAAGGCGGTGGCGACCGAGGCGACCTTGACGCCGGAACCGGCGACGGCCTCCTTGGCGGCGGCCACCATGTCGGGATAGACGCAGACGGCCGCTGTCGTCGGGGTCGTCCGGTCGGTGGGGTCCGGGTGGACCGCCTTGGCGCCGAGCGCCCGGACCTTGCCGGGGGTGTCGGCGCCTTCCAGGGTGGTCAGGTCGACCATCGAGATGGCGAGGTCGATGGCGTACGCCTTGGCGGTGGTCTTGATCGAACGGGTACCGAGCGACGCGGCACGCGCCTCCAGGCCGACCGCGTCGACGCCGGGCAGCCCGTGGAGGAAGCGGCGCAGCGTGCTGTCGGACGCGGTGACGTCGGCGAGAGACTGTGCGGGGGACGCGAGGGGGGCACCGCCCTGTTCGAGCGACGCCGAGGACTTGGGGGAGGGCATGGTCACCAGACGAGCATATCTACGCGCGTAGCGGCTGTATAGCCCCGGGGGCCGGGTTGTGGGCAGTCCCACCGTCGCAGGTCACGGATGCGTTCCTCTCTCGGGCCAGGTGGTGGTGGTCGCGTCCCCTTCGTGCAGAATCGGGACCATGACGACCCCGGACCACCAGTCACCCGCTTCGCGGCCCGTGGTGCCCGCCGCCAGGGACCGGATCTACCGTTCGCCGATGGGACTCGTGGGCGGTGTGCTCGTGCTGGCCCTCGTCGTCTGGCTCGGCTGCGACGCGCTGTTCCGCGGCCACGGCCGGGTGCCGTGGCTCGCGCTGGCCGTGATGATCCTGGTCGTGCCCCTGGTGACGGCGTTCACCCTGCGCCCCGCGGTCTTCGCCAACCAGGAACGCCTCCGGGTCCGCAACCCCTTCCGGGTGATCGTCCTGCCCTGGGGTGAAGTGGCCACCCTGCGCTCGGGCTACTCCAACGAGGCGCTGGCCACCTCCGGCACCAAGTTCCAGCTGTGGGCGATCCCGGTCTCGCTGCGCGCCCGCAAGCGCGCGGCCAACAAGCGGGCCAAGGCGGCGGCGCAGGCGGCGCGTGGGGGCAGCGGCCCCTTCGCCGGACCTCGCTTCGGCATGTTCGGCGGGGACGCGTCCGTCCCCGACGTCTCGGCCGCCCCGGCCCGCGCCGAGACCGACAAGGTCATGGACGACCTCCGCGACCTCCACGAACGCCACGGCGAGGCGGAACACGCCCAGGGCGAGATCACCACCCGCTGGTCCTACGAGATCCTGATCCCGGCCCTGGCGGGCGCCGTACTCCTGGCAGTCCTGCTGATCACGGGCTGATCCCGGCCACGGTCGGCGGCGGGCGGAGAGACTCCGGCCGCCGCCGATTTTTGTGCCCGCTCTCTCCGCGCCCCCGGCGCGCACCCCATCCGACACCCGAAGGACAGAGGAAGACGGCAGTGAAGACCCGGCGCGGTTGGCGCGCGAACGACAAGGCGCCGGAGAGCCGGTACAAGCTGGGCCTCCTGCGCGCGATGACGGCCGCGGCCCGGCTGTCGCGCGACCGGAGGGCGTGGATCGCCGCCGGTGCCGTGCTGCTGGTCGCGGTGGTGGCGGGGGTGTGGGTCCACCTCGCCGGACGGCAGGACGGCCCGCCGGACACCCGCGCCCGTCAGTACAGGGAGTTCGACGCCTGCCTGCTGACCGGCGACAAGGGCATCGCGCAGGGTACCGACGCCGCCTCGGCGTGGCAGGGCATGCAGCGGGCGTCGCTGGAGACGCGTGCCCGGATCAACTATGTGCCGGTGACGGGCGCGCAGTCGGTGGCCAACACCCAGCCCTTCCTCAACAGCCTGATGCAGCGTCACTGCGGTGTCCTGGTGGCGGTCGGCGCCCCACAGGCGCGAGTCGCCCGCGAGGCGGCCGCGAACCACGCCGAGGTGCGGTTCGTCCTGGTCGACGGGGCGTCAAGCGCGGCCCGGGACACGGAAAAGAACGTCACTGTGGCCCAGCCGGGCGACGCGCTGCCGGACACGGTGGCCGCCGTGATCGAGCGGGCCGTGGAGGCCTCAGGGCAGTGACACACCGGGAGTTGTAGTAAAGATCAGATAAAAGTGAGAGCCATGCGTAGGTCAAGTGACCGAATCTAAGAAAAACTTACGAAGTTTTGCTGACTTCTTAAGTTAAGGCTCTCCCATGCGTGTTCGCTGGGTCCGTAGCCCTCGCTTGTTCCCGCCGGGCAGTTCCGGCAGACGTCGAGCGAGGGCTACGGCTCTTTCTGTTCTTGTCTCTCTCACCTTCATGCTCACCACCGAGACAGCGGCGGCCACCGGCGCCACCCTGCCGGCGCTGAGCATGCCCGAACTCTCCTTCGCCGGCCTGGCGAAGTGGGCCCACAGCTCCTCCCTCGACACCCCCGACCAACAGGGCGGCACCGCGCGGGGCAAGAGCCACCACGCCTCGGCGGCGGCCACCAGCACCCACCGCACGGCCGGCCACAAGCCGGGCCGCGGCAAGGGCGAACTCGGCGCCTACCAGCGTCATGTGAACAGGCCCCAGAAGACCACCACCAAGGCTCTGGCCTCGGCGAAGAGCTTCAACCCCCGTACGAGCGAGCGGGACGCCAAGAAGTCCACCGCGACCTCGGACTACTTCGTCAACGCCGACGGCTCCACCACCGTCCGCCACTACGACGAACGGGCCAACTTCAAGGCGGCGGACGGCAGCTGGACGCCGATCGACACCGACCTGAAGAAGGGCGACGACGGCCGGTTCGAGCAGACCGCCAACTCCGTCGACGTCGACTTCGCCCCGGACGCGGCCGACGACCGGCTGGCCTCGCTCGGTCTCGGCAGCGGCCGTTCGGTCGCGTACTCCCTCATCGGCGCCCGCGAGACCAAGGCGTCCGAGGACGAGAACGGCACCCTGCTGTACGCGGACGCCCTGCCCGGCACCGACGTGCAGCTCGCGCCGATCGCGGACGGCTTCAAGGAGAACCTCGTCCTGCGCTCCAAGGACGCGGACAACTCCTGGCTGTTCGCGCTGGACGCGAAGGGCCTGACCCCGCGCATCGGCAAGAACGGTGAC
The DNA here is from genome assembly GCF_002154615.1 of Streptomyces recifensis. NCBI lineage: Bacteria > Bacillati > Actinomycetota > Actinomycetes > Kitasatosporales > Streptomycetaceae > Streptomyces > Streptomyces recifensis. The sequence continues at coordinate 1,235 of NZ_MUNH01000291.1, read as the reverse complement.
GTCGAGTTCACCGGCGCCGACGGCAAGGTGGCCGCGACCGTCCCCCACGCCTACATGGAGGACTCGCGCATCGACCGCCGTTCCGGCGACGGTGCCCGGTCTTCCAAGGTCACGTACGAGTTGGCCACCGTGGACGGCGAGCCCGCGCTGCGGATGACCGCCGACCGGGACTGGCTGGACGACCCCGAGCGGGTCTACCCCGTCACCGTCGACCCCACCACGGTCATGGGCGCCAGCCAGGCGACGTACGTCCAGAACGACTACAGCTCCAACCGCTCGGCGGAGACCCAGATCAAGGTCGGTTCATACGACTCGGGCACCACCAAGGCGAACTCGTTCCTCCAGTTCTCGTCGCTGGGTTCGACGATCGCCGGCCGGCAGGTGACCGCCGCCACGCTCAACGTCTGGGCGCTGTGGTCCGCCACCTGCACCCCGGAGGCGTTCTCCGTCCATCCGGTGACCCAGTCGTGGTCCCCGTCGACGACCACCACCTACCCGGGCCCGTCCTACGGCTCGGCCATCGGTTCCCTCACGCCCGACCCGGGTGCCTCCTGCACCAACAGCACCGGAAGCACCGGTGTCGGGGTGAAGATGCCGGTGCCGCTGTCGACGTCCTGGTTCACCCAGGTCGCCGCGGGCGGGATCAACTACGGCCTGGCGCTGGCCGCGCCGACCGGTGACGGCCTGCACTGGAAGAAGTTCCACTCCGACGACTCGGCGACCTCCGCCTGGCGTCCCTCGCTCGACCTGACCTACGGCACCAATGTCGAGCCGCAGGTCAACGCCTCGTACCCGCCGGAGAACTTCCAGGCCAACACCCTCCAGCCGGAGCTGCTCGTCTACGCGAGCGACGCCGACAAGGCGCCCAACGCGGCACTGTCCTACAGCTTCGAGGTGTACGACGCCGACTCCGGCAGCACCACGCCCGTCGTCACCTCCGGCGCCCTGACCAAGGGCAGCTGGAAGATACCGGCGGGCAAGCTCAAGTGGTCCAAGAACTACGTCTGGTACGCGGGGGTGAGCGACGGACTCGACGAGACGACGTACTCCAGCCGCTTCACCACCGCCGTGCCCCAGCCGCCGGTCACCTCGGGCCTCGCCCAGAACACCGACGGCCACGACTTCGACCCGAGCGACGCCAACTACACGACCGACGACTCCGACGCGGACGTCGAGGTGGTCGGCCCCTCGCTGCAGATCGACCGCTCGTACAACAGCATCGACCCGCGGGTCGA
>NZ_MUNH01000290.1:0-2912 GCF_002154615.1 Streptomyces recifensis | reverse complement strand
GGGGTGCTGGGGGTGTCCGCGCTGCCGGAGGCACCGCCCTGCTCGCTGGCGGCGTTGCCGGGGGCGCCCACGGCCTGCACGGTCTCGCCGGGACCGCTGCTGGTGCCGCCGCCGAGCCGGTAGTTCTGCAGGCCGGGCACCGCGCCGGTGGCGACGGCCGCCGTGCCGAGGGCGACAGCGGCGGAGACGCCCAGCAGGCCCGTACGCACCGGGGTGGCGGCCTTCTTGGCGCGCCGGTGGCCGCGCTGCTTCGAGCCGACCGTGGCGGCGAAGTCGGCCTCCAGGGCCCGGCGCTCGTCGTCGGTGGCGTACAGGTAGTCCTTGCTGCGGGCTGCGGTCGCCGCGTACGCCTGCGGCCGCTGGTACGACGCGGTGCCCCTGGCTTCGTACGACTCCGGCCCCGTGGTCGCGGTGCCGGATCGTCGATGGCGTCCCATGCCCTGCCCCATTCCTCGTTCTCGCGGACGGCCGACGCCGGGTCGCGGCGGATTCCCCCCGGCCGGTCCAACTCACTCGTTCGAGTGAGTTTCAGATGAGAGTCATTGGACCGGGACGGTACCGCATGCCACTGGGGCAGGGTGTGCCTCGCGGGACATCCGGCGGTTAGGTTGCAGCCATGAGCGAGGAAGTACGGCTGGTGGCCTGGGTGCGCGGACAGGTCCAGGGAGTGGGTTTCCGCTGGTTCACGCGTGCCAGGGCGCTGGAGATCGGCGGGCTGAGTGGTTTTGCTCTCAATCTGGCCGACGGACGGGTCCAAGTGGTCGCCGAGGGGCCCCGTGACGGCTGTGAGGGGCTGCTCGACTGGCTCCAGGGCGCCGACACGCCCGGACGGGTCGACGGTGTCACCGAGATCTGGGACACACCCCGCGGCGGATACGACGGCTTCGCCATTCGCTGACCCGGCACCCCCGACACCCCTTCGGGCCCTCTCCGCAGGGTGCCGCGCGGGGGTCCCCGGAGCGAAAAGAGGCTGGTGGTTGCCAAGAACGGCTCCACGTGGCAGGCTCCCGAGGTACACCTGATCGTCACGCCCCGAGGGCCCCGTACAAGCACCGGCGCCGCCGTCCATCGGCCGCGCGCCACGGGTTCGCCCCCCAATACGGGGTGTGATCGTGTTGACCGTCAAACTTTTTGGTGAGACGCTGAAAGCCCCGCGCATCTTGGCTGTTTGGCATGACGAACGGCAGTGCAACACCAGCGTGTGCCAGGCATGCCGGGTGCGAATCCCTCACGATCCAACCGCTTCGGTTGGTCACTCAGTGTGGAGGACCATCCATCATGGCAAAGGCGCTTCTCGGTTACGTCGGCGGCTCCGACCCGCGACTCCTCGCCGAGATGCGACGGCTCCAGCAGCGCGTACAGGATCTGGAATCCGAGCTGACTCGGATCCAGTCGGAGAACGACGCACTGGCGGCTGCCGCTTCTCAGGACAGGATCATGGAGAGCATCGACGCACACCAGGCGGAGCCTGCGCTCACCTGATCACTGCATCGCTCCACGACAGCAGTCGCTCCATCCAGACCCGGACGGCGAGGCCCGCCTGTCCGAGTCCTCAGGGACGCTTCGGCGTCCCTCAGTTCTTTCCCCCGCGCAGTCTTTCAGCCCCTTCAACAAATGGTGTGCCCTTCGTGCACTTGGGCGAAACCGTGGGGTTGCGAGTGTTCATGGAGTGAGATACCGCCTGCCCGGTAAAGTCCGGATGCGTGCATCTCAAGGCCCTGACCCTCCGCGGCTTCAAGTCGTTCGCCTCCGCGACCACGCTCCGCTTCGAGCCGGGCATCACGTGCGTCGTCGGCCCGAACGGCTCGGGCAAGTCGAACGTCGTGGACGCACTGAGCTGGGTCATGGGCGAGCAGGGCGCGAAGTCGCTGCGCGGCGGCAAGATGGAGGACGTCATCTTCGCCGGCACCACCGGCCGTCCGCCGCTGGGCCGCGCCGAGGTGTCCCTCACCATCGACAACTCCGACCGCGCGCTGCCCATCGAGTACGCCGAGGTCACCATCACGCGGACGATGTTCCGCAACGGCGGCAGCGAGTACCAGATCAACGGCGACACCTGCCGGCTGCTGGACATCCAGGAACTTCTCTCCGACTCCGGCATCGGCCGCGAGATGCACGTCATCGTCGGCCAGGGCCAGCTCGACTCCGTACTGCACGCCGACCCCATGGGCCGGCGTGCCTTCATCGAGGAGGCCGCGGGCGTCCTCAAGCACCGCAAGCGCAAGGAGAAGGCGCTGCGGAAGCTGGACGCGATGAAGGCCAACCTCGCGCGCGTGCAGGACCTCACCGACGAACTCCGGCGCCAGCTCAAGCCGCTCGGCCGCCAGGCCGCCGTCGCCCGCCGCGCCGCCGTCATCCAGGCCGACCTGCGCGACGCCCGCCTCCGCCTCCTCGCCGACGACCTCGTACGGCTCCGCCAGGCACTCGGCGCCGAGATCGCCGACGAGGCCGCACTGAAGGAACGCAAGGACACGGCCGAGCGGGAACTGCGCCAGGCCCTCCAGCGCGAGGCCCACCTCGAGGACGAGGCGCGCAGGCTCGCCCCCCGCCTCCAGCGCGCCCAGCAGACCTTCTACGAGCTGTCCCAACTCGCCGAGCGGGTACGCGGCACCGTCTCGCTCGCCGAGGCCCGCGTCCGCAGCGCCACCTCCGCGCCTGCCGAGGAACGGCGCGGCCGCGACCCCGAGGACCTGGAGCGCGAGGCCGCGCGCGTCCGCGAGCAGGAGGCCGAGCTGGAAGCCGCGCTGGAGGCGGCCCGGCACGCCCTCGACGACACCGTGGCCCACCGCGCCGAACTCGAACACGCGCTCACCGCCGAGGAACGGCGCCTGAAGGACGTCGCGCGGGCCATCGCCGACCGCCGTGATGGCCTCGCCCGGCTGTCCGGCCAGGTCGGCGCCGCCCGCTCCCGC
>NZ_MUNH01000289.1:0-5346 GCF_002154615.1 Streptomyces recifensis | reverse complement strand
CCGCCGCCCGCGAGGGCGGGCCGCCCGGCCCCGAAGCGGGCCCCGCCGGCCCGTGCACGGTCATACACCCGGTCAGAGTCGTGACGGCCACCAGGAGGGCCGCGGCAGACGAAGTTCGATCCACCCGCCCACTCTGCGCACCCCTTCGCCCGCCTTCCACCACCGACGTGCCCGCCATGCCCCGCACGGGTGATCTCTCGCCCCGTGGGGAGGGCGTGGCGCGGACGCGGGGTGACGCCGCGCGGTGGTGGACGTCCGCGAGGCCGCAGCGGTCCCTCGACGGCTTGGCCGGCCGGCGCCCGCCGTATGCTGCCGAGGACGGACACGCGGGACAGCGGTAGGGAGCACACAGGTGAAGGTCGGCTGCATCGGACTCGGCGACATCGCGCGGAAGGCGTATCTGCCGGTCCTCGGCACACAGCCCGGCCTCGACCTCCACCTCCAGACCCGCACCCCCGCCACCCTCGCCGCCGTGGGGGACTCGCTGCACCTGCCCGCCGGGCAGCGGCACGAGACGCTGGACTCGCTGCTGGACGCCGGGCTCGACGCGGCCTTCGTGCACGCGCCCACCGCCGTCCACCCGGAGATCGTCACCCGGCTCCTGGAAGCGGGCGTCCCCACGTACGTCGACAAGCCGCTGGCCTACGAACTCACCGACTCCCAGAAGCTGGTGGAGCTGGCCGAGCGCCACAACGTGCCGCTCTTCGTCGGCTTCAACCGGCGTCACGCCCCCGCCTACGCGCAGGTCCTGGAGCACCCGCGCGACCTGATCCTGCTCCAGAAGAACCGGGTCGGCCTCCCCGAGGAACCGCGCTCGATGATCCTGGACGACTTCATCCACGTCGTCGACACCCTGCGCTTCCTGCTCCCCGGCCCGGTGGACGACGTCACGGTGCGGGTCCGTACCGAGGACGGGCTGCTCCACCACGTGGTGCTCCAGCTCTCCGGCGACGGCTTCACCGCGCTCGGCGTGATGAACCGGCTCAGCGGCTCGGCCGAGGAGATCCTGGAGGTCTCCGGGCAGGACACCAAGCGCCAGGTGATCAACCTCGCCGAGGTGATCGACCACAAGGGCCAGCCCACCGTGCGCCGCCGGGGCGACTGGGTTCCGGTGTCCCGGCAGCGCGGCATCGAGGGCGCCGTCCTCACCTTCCTGGACGCCGTCCGCGCGGGCGAACCGGTCAGCGCACGGGACGCGCTGGCGACTCACGAGCTGTGCGAGCGCGTGGTACGAGCGGCTCAGGACCCGTCCGGCGCGGCCTGAGCGTCCGCACGCCCTGCGCCACACCGAGCACCGCCAGCACCAGCAGCGCGCCGTCCACCGGCCAGTCGCCGTGCCGAACGTACGGGGTGACGCCGTGCGCCAGCGGTACGTCGTACACGCGGGCGGCGCTCGCGCCGGTGCCGAGCCGGGGGCCGACCCGTTCGCCGTCGGGTCCGTAGACCGCCGAGACGCCGGTCAGGGTGGCGTGCACCATCGGGCGGCCGGTCTCGGCGGCCCGCAGCGCGGCCAGTGAGGCGTGCTGTTCGGGGGCCCAGCTGTGCTGGAAGGACGAGGTGGCGGACTGGCCGAGGAGGATGTCGGCGCCGTCCTCGGTGAGGTGGCGGCCCATGTCGGGGAACGCGGTCTCGAAGCAGATCAGCGTGCCCGCCCTCAGGTGCCCCGCGTCCATCACGACCTGCTCCGTGCCCCGCTGCCGGTCCTCGCCCGCCGCCTTGCCGACCGAGGTGGCCCAGCCGAGCAGGGCGCGGGCCGGTATGTACTCGCCGAACGGGACCAGCCGCATCTTGTCGTACCGGTCGCCGGTGGGGCCGTCCGGGCCGATAAGGACCGAACTCTTGTAGATGCCGGGACGATCCGAGCGGCGGGCGTCCACGTTCACCAGGATCTCGGCGCCGGTCTGCCGCGAGAGCGCGGCGATCCTGCGGGCCAGGTCGGGGCGGTCGCCGAGGTCGTGGCCGACGCTGCTCTCGCCCCAGACGATCAGATCGACGTCCCGGCCCGCCAAGTGCCGGGTCAGCGTCTCCTCCCGCGCGAACCGCTGCTCCGGGCCGTCGTACACGCCCGGCTGGACCACCGCGATCCGCGCCCGCCCGTCCACGTCCGCGCGCGGGGCCCAGGTGTACGCGGCGCTCGTCGCGGCGGCGGTGGCGATCAGGGAGGCCAGGGCGGGGACGCGGGAGGTGGGCACCGAAATCAGCACCGCGAGCGCCACGTTGACGGCGACCACGAGGAAGCTGAGCAGCCAGACCCCGCCCACCGAGGCGAGGCGGAGCGCCGGGCCGACCTGCCACTGGGTGGAGCCGAGCATGCCCCAGGGGCCGCCGAGACCCTGCCAGGAGCGGACCAGTTCCACCGCCAGCCACGCCGAGGGCAGGACGAGCAGGGCGGCCGAGGCGCGGGCGGGGGAGGGGGTGCCGCCCAGGAAGCGGCGCACCAGCCGGCCCCAGGGGGCCCACAGCGCACCCAGGAGCGCGGCTATCAGGAAGATGAACACATGCAGGCTCGGCAGCAGCCAGTGGTGCACGGCCACCATGAACCCGAGGCCGCCGCACCAGCCGTCGAGCGCGGCCCGGCGCCCGGTCGGCGCGGTGCGGGCCAGCGCGATCCAGGGGACGAGGGCGACGTAGGCGAACCACCACAGCGCGGGCGCCGGGAACGCGAGTACGGGCAGCGCGCCCGCGAGGACGGCTGCACCGGAGCGGGGCCAGGGGGAGTCCAGCAGCCGGCCGAACGACCTCGTGCTCCTCATCCGGAGTCTCCCTCCCCAGGGCTCTCAACCCAGTGTGCGCGCCTCGCGCGATCTACGACAGGGGATATTGGGTGGCGGAGTGGGCGCCGGGTGGCCGAATCTGGTCCCATGATCGACCAACCCGCCGTCCCCGAACCGAAGTTCCGCATCCGCGCGGCCCACACACCCACCACGATCACGGTCTACCAGGCGTACCGGCCCGGGATCGGGGTCCCGGCGGCCCGCGAGGGCCGCTTTCCCGCCGCGTGGAGCCGGTCCCGGATGACGTGGGTCAAGCCGTCGTTCCTCTGGATGATGTACCGCTGCGGCTGGGGCACCATGGAGGGCCAGGAGACCGTCCTCGCCGTGGAGATCTCGCGCGCCGGATTCGAGTGGGCGCTGCGCAACGCCTGCCTCTCCCACCACGTCCCCGGACTGCACGGCACCGCGGCCGAGTTCAGGCGCGCCCTCCGCGAGGCGCCGGCGCGGGTGCAGTGGGACCCGGAGCGGGATCTGCGCCTCGACCCCCTGCCCCACCGCTCCCTCCAGCTCGGGCTCACCGGCGAGGCGGCCGCGCGGTACGCGGACGAGTGGATCGTCGGCATCCGGGACGTGACCCCGCTGGCCCGGCAGGTCCATGAGGCGGTCCGGGCGGGCCGGACGGAGGAGGCGGTCACCCTGCTGCCCGAGGAGCCGCCCTACCCCGTGCCGGAGGGGCTGCTGACTCACCTGGGCGCGTAGATCACCGGGGCGGGGTGCTCGCACTACCCTGGCGACCATGATTCGCGCTGCGGTCTTCGATGTCGGTGAGTGCCTGGTGGACGAGACGACGGAGTACGGGACCTGGGCCGACTGGCTGGGCGTACCCCGGCACACCTTCTCGGCGGTGTTCGGCGCGGTGGTGGCCCAGGGGCGGGATCACCGTGAGGTGTTCGAGGAGTTCCGGCCCGGCTTCGACCTCGCCGCGGAGCGGGAGCGGCGGGCCGACGCGGGGATGCCGGAGGCGTTCGGCGAGTCCGACGTGTACGACGACGTCCGCGACACCCTGGCCGCCCTCCGCGCGGACGGCCTCTGGCTCGGCATCGCCGGCAACCAGGACGCCCACGCCGCCCGCATCCTGCGCGAGCTCTTCGCGACGGACGTGGACCTGATCGGCACCACGGCCGACTGGGGCACCGCCAAGCCCGACCCGGCCTTCTTCGCCCGCCTGACCTCCCTGGTCCCCGCGGAACCGGACGAGATCCTCTACGTGGGCGACCGCCTCGACAACGACATCCGCCCCGCGGCAGCGGCTGGCTTCCACACGGCCCTCCTCCACCGCGGCCCCTGGGCCAGACTGACCTGGCCCACGAAGGACGCCCACCGCCTCCCCCTGTTCCGGATCGAGAGCCTGCTGGAACTGTCGGGCCTGATCAGGGAGTTCAACCGCTCGGCGTGAGGGGGATCAGCCCGCCGACTCCGCCGCGTGCGGGCTCAGGACGCCCGCGGTGACCAGGGCGATGATGACGATGCCCAGGGCCACTCGGTAGTAGACGAAGGGCATGAAGCTCTTGTTGGAGATCCACTTCATGAACCAGGCGATCACCGCGTAGCCGGAGGCGAAGGCGATGACCGTGGCGAAGAGGGTCGGACCCCAGGCGACCTCGCTGTTCCCGCCCAGGGAGTCCTTCACCTCGAAGACGCCGGAGGCGAGGACGGCCGGGATGGCGAGGAGGAAGGAGTAGCGGGCGGCGGCCTCGCGCTTGTAGCCCATGAAGAGGCCGCCGCTGATGGTGGCGCCGGACCGGGAGACGCCGGGGATGAGGGCGCACGCCTGGCAGAGGCCGAAGACCAGGCCGTCGCGGATGCCGAGGTCCTTCAGGGTCTTGCGCTGCTTGGGGCTGCGGTGCCGGCCGCCGGACTCGTCGCGGGCCGCCAGACGGTCCGCGATTCCTATGATCACGCCGACCACGATCAGCATGGTCGCGGTGATCCGCAGGTCGCGGAACGGCCCCTCGATCTGGTCCTTCAGCGTCACGCCGAGCACGCCGATCGGGATCGAGCCGACGATCACCAGCCAGCCCATCTGCGCGTCGTGGTCGCCCCGCATCGACTTGTCGAACAGCGAGCGGAACCAGGACGAGATGATCCGCCCGATGTCCTTGCGGAAGTAGATGAGGACCGCCGCCTCGGTACCGATCTGCGTGATCGCGGTGAAGGCCGCGCCGGGGTCGTGCCAGCCGGAGAAGGCCGCGGTCAGCCGCAGATGCGCGCTGGAGGAGACGGGCAGGAACTCGGTGAGCCCCTGGACGAGTCCGAGGACGAGCGATTCAAACCAAGACATGGAGGTGTGGCGTCCAAGCGCTGGGGAGCGTAGGGGTGATCATGCGACGCAGGGCAGCGTAGCGGGCGCCGATGGCAAAGCCTTCACAGGGGGTTGGTCATGCGATGGTCATGAACGCCGGTGGGCCGGGGCGTGTACCAGGGAGGTCCGGGCGCCGGCGTCAACGTGCGCGCAGCTGGTGGCGCTTGCGCCAGGCCAGCGCCGTACCCGCCAGAGCGGGCAGCCCGATCACGGCCAGCGCGATCAGGAAGGCGGGGGAGGTGGGCGCGGAGGCGCGGGCCCCGGCGACGG
>NZ_MUNH01000288.1:0-1015 GCF_002154615.1 Streptomyces recifensis | reverse complement strand
GGCGGGCGCGGGACCCGCGACCGGGTCCACTCGCGGAAGGTCAGCCCCTCCGGCACGTCCCAGGGGCCCTCCTCGCGGCGGACGCACATCACCGGGGAGTCCAGCACGTGCCGGGCCCAGTCGGCCCGCGGTTCGCCGTCGGTCGGGGGAGCCCCGGCCCGGCCGGGACCGATCTCCATCCAGTGGAGCTGCCGGGTGGAGCGCCAGCCGGTGGGCCGGCGTGACGTCAGCGGGGAGTTGGCGAACGCGGCCACCAGGACCGCGCCGAGCTGGTGCGCCAGCCACCAGCGCCGTTCGTAGCCCAGCGGGCCCGGCTCCTCGTACCCGGCGTCCACGCAGACCTGCACGGAGGCCGAGGCGCACATCATGTGGCGGCCGGCCCGTCCGGTGCGGTCCAGGCACGCCTCCATGGCGTCGTAGCGGGGTTCATGGAGGAAGCGGCGGGGCTCCTGCCAGGGATCGTGGCCGACGCCGAGGAGGGCGAGGCCGTGCCCGGCGAGGACCTTGCGGACCGCGGTCAGGTCGGCGGAGACGGAAGTGACGCACTCCGTCAGGGAGGCGGCGGGCAGCGAGCTGAGCTCCAACTGGCCGCCGGGCTCGACCGTGAGCGGCGAGTCCAGGGGGACGGTGCGCACGGCCGCGTGGGCCGCTTCGAGCCGTTCGGGCGGTACGGGGAGCCAGGGCCGCTCCGGGTCACGGACCAGCCACTCCACCTCCACCCCGAGGGTACGGGGCGGGCCGGTCTTGAAGCAGATGCCCCGGATCAGGGCGTCCACGCCGTGCCCCCACGCGCCGCCGGGGTAATGCTGGTGGGGTGCCGCGAAGGCGCCCGGAACCGGTCACGCCCGGTACGGGAGGAAACGCGCGAGGAGACGGAGATGAACGATCTCGGACGTCCCATTGGGCGCTCTTGTGCGATTCGGTGCGAGGGTCTTGGGTGGAATGCGTCTTTGCCCGGCACACACCCGGCCGGGCTCCGTCGGCACGCTGGAATCCCAGGAGAACCCCGACATGT
>NZ_MUNH01000287.1:0-2702 GCF_002154615.1 Streptomyces recifensis | reverse complement strand
GCGAGGGCCGCGAGCAGGGCCGCCGCCGCGTGCCGATCATCACCGAGGCCGAGTTCCTGGCCCGCCGCGAGGCCGTCGAGCGTGTGATGGTCGTGCGCCAGCACGGCGAGCGCACCCAGATCGGCGTCCTGGAGGACGGCGTGCTCGTCGAGCACTACGTCAACAAGGAGCAGGCCACCTCGTACGTCGGCAACGTCTACCTGGGCAAGGTCCAGAACGTGCTGCCGTCCATGGAGGCCGCCTTCATCGACATCGGCAAGGGCCGCAACGCCGTCCTGTACGCCGGTGAGGTCAACTTCGAGGCGCTCGGCATGGCCAACGGGCCGCGCCGCATCGAGTCCGCCCTCAAGTCCGGCCAGCCGGTCCTGGTCCAGGTGACCAAGGACCCGATCGGCCACAAGGGCGCCCGCCTCACCAGCCAGGTCTCCCTGCCGGGCCGTTACCTCGTGTACGTCCCCGAGGGCTCGATGACCGGCATCAGCCGCAAGCTGCCCGACACCGAGCGGGCCCGGCTGAAGACCATCCTCAAGAAGATCGTCCCCGAGGACGCGGGCGTCATCGTGCGCACCGCCGCCGAGGGCGCGAGCGAGGACGAGCTGCGCCGTGACGTCGAGCGGCTCCAGGCGCAGTGGGAGGAGATCAAGAAGAAGGCGAAGACGGGCAACGCCCCGGCGCTGCTGTACGGCGAGCCGGACATGACCGTCCGCGTCGTCCGCGACATCTTCAACGAGGACTTCTCCAAGGTCATCGTCAGCGGTGACGAGGCGTGGTCGACGATCCACGGCTACGTGTCCCACGTCGCCCCCGACCTCACCGACCGGCTCCAGAAGTGGACCGGCGAGGTCGACGTCTTCGCCACGTACCGGATCGACGAGCAGCTCGCCAAGGCGCTGGACCGCAAGGTCTGGCTGCCCAGCGGCGGTTCGCTGGTGATCGACCGGACCGAGGCGATGGTCGTGGTCGACGTCAACACCGGCAAGTTCACCGGCCAGGGCGGCAACCTGGAGGAGACGGTCACCAGGAACAACCTGGAGGCGGCCGAGGAGATCGTGCGTCAGCTCCGGCTGCGCGACCTCGGCGGCATCATCGTGATCGACTTCATCGACATGGTGCTGGAGTCCAACCGGGACCTGGTGCTGCGCCGCCTGCTGGAGTGCCTGGGCCGGGACCGGACCAAGCACCAGGTGGCCGAGGTGACCTCGCTGGGCCTGGTGCAGATGACCCGCAAGCGGGTCGGCCAGGGCCTGCTGGAGTCCTTCTCCGAGACCTGCGTCCACTGCAACGGCCGCGGTGTCATCGTGCACATGGAGCAGCCCACCTCCGTCGGTGGCGGCGGTGGCGGCAAGCGCAAGAAGCGCGGCCGCGGCGACGGTCAGGTGCACGAGCACGAGCACGAGACCGCCGCGCCGGTGGAGACCGAGACGGTCGCCGAGGTGGCCGCCGAGGCCGCCGAACCGCTCGCGCTGCCCGCGCCGGACTTCACCCCGGACGAGGAGCTGTACAGCTCCGTCGCCGAGGCGGAGGCCGCCGCCGGACGAGGGCGTTCGCGCCGCAAGGCCGGCCGTAGGGCCTCGGCCCCGGCCGGTGCGCCGAAGGAGGGCAGCCGCCGCTCCGCCGAGCGGGCCGAACGGTTCGAGCGGGCCGCCGAGGAGGCGCCGACCGCCGCGTCGGTCACCGCCGAGGAGGCCGCCGCCACCTCCGTGCTGCCGGAGCCCGCCGCCGAGGCGCACGCCGAGCCGATGGCCGCCGAGGACCCGGTGGTCGCGCCGGAGCCCGCCGCCGACGAGGCCGCGCCCAAGGGCCGTGCCCGTCGCCGGGTCACCCGCAAGGTGTCCGCGCCCGCCGGTTCGCCGGCCGGGGCCGAGGCCGCCGTGGTGACCGTCGCCGAGCCCGCGCCGGTGGCCGAGCCGGAGCCGCAGCAGCAGCCGGAGGCCGCCCCGGCGGCCGAGGAGAGCGCCGCTCCGGCCCGTCCGCGCCGCCGCGCGGTCCGCAAGGCCACCGCGCCGACCGCGTCGGAGGAGACGGCCGTCGTGGTCGTCCCGTCGGCCGCGCCGGAGCCGGCCGCCGAGGAGCCCGCCGCCGAGGCGGAGCCCGAGGAGGCCGTGCCCGCCAAGAAGACCGCCCGCAAGGCGGCCAAGAAGGCCCCGGCGAAGAAGACGGCCGCGAAGAAGACCACGGCCGCCAAGAAGACGACGGCCGCGAAGAAGACCGCCGCCAAGACGACGACGGCGAAGAAGACGACGGCCAAGAAGGCGGCCAAGACCGCCAAGACGGCCGCCAAGTCGACGGCGAAGAAGACCGCCAAGGTCCCCGCGCCGGACGGCGAGAGCTGAACCTGACACCCCTTGTGTGGTCCTGTCGTTCGCGACAGGGCCACACGGCTTTACCCCCCCACCCCGCGAACCGGGGAAGTCACCCCGTGCACGGGGAAGTTAAGGAGAACCCGCGATGATAGGTCTCGTGCTGGCGGCCGGCGCCGGACGGCGTCTGCGCCCCTACACCGACACGCTGCCGAAGGCTCTGGTGCCGGTGGGCCCGGAGGGCGACGAGGAGTCGCTGACGGTGCTGGACCTGACGCTGGGGAACTTCGCTGAGGTCGGCCTGACCGAGGTCGGTGTCATCGTCGGCTACCGCAAGGAGGCCGTCTACGAGCGCAAGGCCGCGCTGGAGGCGAAGTACGGTCTGAAGATCACGCTGATCGA
>NZ_MUNH01000286.1:0-14112 GCF_002154615.1 Streptomyces recifensis | reverse complement strand
CTGAAGATCACGCTGATCGACAACGACAAGGCCGAGGAGTGGAACAACGCCTACTCCCTGTGGTGCGGCCGGGACGCGCTGAAGGACGGCGTGATCCTCGCCAACGGCGACACCGTGCACCCGGTCTCGGTGGAGAAGACCCTGCTGGCCGCTCGCGGTGACGGCAAGAAGATCATCCTCGCGCTGGACACCGTGAAGTCCCTGGCGGACGAGGAGATGAAGGTCGTCGTGGACCCCGCCAAGGGTGTCCGGCGGATCACCAAGCTGATGGACCCCGCCGAGGCGACCGGCGAGTACATCGGTGTCACCCTCATCGAGGGCGACGCGGCCGAGGAACTGGCCGACGCGCTGCGCGCCACCTTCGAGCGCGACCCGCAGCTCTACTACGAGGACGGGTACCAGGAGTTGGTCGACCGCGGCTTCCGGATCGACGTCCAGCCCATCGGTGACGTCTCCTGGGTCGAGATCGACAACCACGACGACCTCGCCAAGGGACGGAAGATCGCGTGCCAGTACTGACGAGGCTCATCCCCTCGCCGGTCGTCGTCGACATCCGCCCGGGTGCCCTCGCCGACCTGGCCACCGTGCTCGCCGACGAGCGCATCTCGCACTCCGGCCGCCTGGCCGTCGCCGTCAGCGGCGGCTCCGGCGCCCGGCTGCGCGAGCGGGTCGCCCCCCAGCTGCCGGGCGCGACCTGGTACGAGGTCGGCGGCGGCACCCTCGACGACGCCGTGCGCCTCGCGGACGACATCCGCGCCGGGCACTTCGACGCGCTGGTCGGCCTCGGCGGCGGCAAGATCATCGACTGTGCCAAGTACGCCGCCGCGCGGGTCGGCCTGCCGCTGGTCGCCGTGCCGACGAACCTCGCGCACGACGGCCTCTGCTCGCCGGTCGCCACCCTGGACAACGACGCGGGCCGGGGCTCCTACGGGGTGCCGAACCCGATCGCCGTCCTGATCGACCTGGACGTCATCCGGGCCGCCCCGACGCGCTTCGTGCGCTCCGGCATCGGCGACGCGGTGTCCAACGTGTCCGCCATCGCGGACTGGGAGCTGGCCAACCGGGTCAACGGCGAGAAGATCGACGGTCTCGCCGCCGCCATGGCCCGCCAGGCGGGCGAGGCGGTGCTCCGACACCCCGGCGGGATCGACGACAACGACTTCCTCCAGGTCCTGGCGGAGGCGCTGGTGCTGTCCGGCATCGCCATGTCGGTCTCCGGTGACTCGCGGCCGTCCTCGGGCGCCTGCCACGAGATCAACCACGCCTTCGACCTGCTCTTCCCCAAGCGCGCCGCCAGCCACGGCGAGCAGTGCGGCCTCGGCGCCGCCTTCGCCATGTACCTGCGCGGGGCGCACGAGGAGTCGGCGCACATGGCCGGCGTACTGCGCCGCCACGGCCTGCCGGTACTGGCCGAGGACATCGGCTTCACCGTGGACGAGTTCGTCCGCGTCGTGGAGTTCGCCCCGGAGACCCGGCCCGGCCGCTACACGATCCTCGAACACCTCGACCTCAAGACTGAGCAGATCAAGGACATCTACGCCGACTATGTCAAGGCCATCGGTAGCTGAACTCCGTCCGGTCGTCCACCCCGCGGGGGTGAAGGACCGGCGCAGCGGTGAGCACTGGGCGGGACGCCTCTACATGCGCGAGGTGTCCCTGCGCATCGACCGCTACCTGGTGAACACCAGGATCTCGCCCAACCAGCTCACGTACCTGATGACCGTCTGCGGTGTGCTCGCGGCCCCGGCCCTGCTGGTGCCGGGAATCCCGGGCGCCGTGCTCGGCATCGTCGCCACCCAGCTCTATCTGCTGCTGGACTGCGTCGACGGGGAGATCGCCCGCTGGCGCAAGCAGTACTCGCTGGGCGGGGTCTACCTCGACCGGGTCGGCGCCTACCTGACCGACGCGGCCGTGCTGGTCGGCCTCGGGCTGCGCGCCGCCGACCTGTTCGGCAGCGGCCGTATCGACTGGCTGTGGGCGTTCCTCGGCACGCTGGCGGCGCTGGGCGCGATCCTGATCAAGGCGGAGACCGACCTCGTCGGGGTCGCCCGCCACCAGACCGGACTGCCTCCGGTGAAGGAGTCGGCCGCCGAGCCGCGTTCCTCAGGGATGGCACTGGCCCGGCGCGCCGCCGCCGCCCTCAAGTTCCACCGGCTGATCCTCGGTATCGAGGCGTCGCTGCTGATCCTGGTGCTGGCCATCGTGGACCAGGTACGCGGCGACCTGTTCTTCACCCGGCTCGGCACCGCCGTGCTGGCGGGCATCGCGCTGCTCCAGACCCTGCTGCACCTGGTGTCCATTCTCGCGTCGAGCAGGCTGAGGTGAACGGCATGAAGGTCGGCGCGGTCATCATCACCATGGGCAACCGCCCCGAGGAGCTGCGGGCGCTCATCGACTCCGTGGCCAAGCAGGACGGCGACAAGGTCTCCGTGGTCGTCGTCGGCAACGGCTCGCCGGTGCCCGACGTGCCCGAGGGCGTGCGCACCGTCGAGCTGCCCGAGAACCTCGGCATCCCCGGTGGCCGCAACGTCGGCATCGAGGCGTTCGGCCCCGGTGGCAGTGACGTCGACATCCTGCTGTTCCTGGACGACGACGGTCTGCTCGCCCGGCAGGACACCGCCGAGCTGTGCCGGGCCGCCTTCGCCGCCGACCCGGAGCTGGGCATCATCAGCTTCCGCATCGCGGACCCGGAGACCGGCGAGACCCAGCGCCGGCACGTGCCCCGGCTGCGTGCCGCGGACCCGATGCGCTCCTCCCGCGTGACCACCTTCCTCGGCGGCGCCAACGCCGTCCGTACCAAGGTGCTCGGCGAGGTCGGCGGGCTGCCCGACGAGTTCTTCTACGCCCACGAGGAGACCGACCTCGCCTGGCGTGCGCTGGACGCCGGCTGGATGATCGACTACCGGTCGGACATGGTGCTGTACCACCCGACGACCGCGCCCTCGCGGCACGCGGTGTACCACCGCATGGTGGCCCGGAACCGCGTCTGGCTGGCCCGGCGCAACCTTCCGCTGCCGCTCGTCCCGGTCTACCTTGGCGTCTGGCTGCTGCTCACGCTGGCCCGCCGCCCCTCCGGACCGGCGCTGAAGGCGTGGTTCGGCGGGTTCAGGGAGGGGTGGTCCACTCCCTGCGGCCCCCGCCGCCCCATGCGCTGGCGTACGGTGTGGCGGCTGACCCGGCTGGGCCGTCCCCCGGTGATCTGAGAAGCTCGGGTGGGGCGCGCGAGCGGCCCCGCGCAGGCGAACCGGACGATGTACTCGAAGACGAAAGTTTCCCCCTGTGAGTGAGAGAACCCATGACGGCGGTGTCGCGGTGACCGCGGCCCCGTCGCCCGACGAGAGCCTGCCGGCGGCAGACCTCGCCGCCAAGTACGGGCTCGCGGTGAGCGGTGCCCGCCCCTCGCTCGTCGAGTACGTCCGGCAGCTCTGGGGCCGCCGCCACTTCATCCTCGCCTTCTCCCAGGCGAAGCTGACGGCGCAGTACAGCCAGGCCAAGCTGGGCCAGCTCTGGCAGGTGGCCACCCCGCTGCTGAACGCGGCCGTGTACTACGCGATCTTCGGCCTGATCCTCAAGGCCAGCCGGGGCATGTCGCACGACACCTACGTGCCCTTCCTGGTCACCGGCGTGTTCGTGTTCACCTTCACGCAGAGCTCGCTGATGTCGGGCGTCCGCGCGATCTCCGGCAACCTCGGCCTGGTGCGCGCCCTGCACTTCCCGCGCGCCGCGCTGCCGATCTCGTTCTCCCTCCAGCAGCTCCAGCAACTGCTGTTCTCGATGATCGTCGTGTTCCTGGTGACGATCGGCTTCGGCAACTATCCGCGGCTGTCCTGGCTGCTGATCCTCCCGGCGCTGGTGCTTCAGTTCCTGTTCAACACCGGGCTCGCGATGATCGTGGCCCGCATGGGCGCCAAGACGCCGGACCTCGCCCAGCTGATGCCGTTCATGCTGCGGACCTGGATGTACGCGTCCGGCGTGATGTTCTCCATCAACCACATGCTGGCGGACAAGCCCGAGTGGATCGTCCGGGTGCTCCAGGCGAACCCGGCGGCCGTCTACATGGACCTGATGCGCTACGCCCTGATCGACGGCTACGGCGCCTCGAACCTGCCCCCGCACGTGTGGGCCCTGGCCCTCGGCTGGGCCGTGGTCGTCTTCTGCGGCGGCTTCGTGTACTTCTGGAAGGCTGAGGAGCGGTACGGCCGTGGCTGAGCAGAACACCGGCGATCGCCGGCCCACCGTCATCGCGGACGAGCTGCACATCGTCTACCGGGTCAACGGCGCCAAGACCGGCAAGGGCAGCGCCACCGCCGCCCTGAGCCGCATCGTCAAGCGGGGCGAGCCGCGCGGGGTGCGCAAGGTGCACGCCGTGCGCGGGGTGTCCTTCACCGCCTACCGGGGCGAGGCCATCGGCCTGATCGGCTCCAACGGCTCCGGCAAGTCCACCCTGCTGCGGGCCATCGCCGGCCTGCTCCCGGCGGAGAAGGGCAAGGTCTACACCGACGGCCAGCCCTCGCTGCTGGGCGTCAACGCGGCGCTGATGAGCGACCTGACCGGTGAGCGCAACGTCATCCTGGGCGGTCTCGCCATGGGCATGTCCCGTGAGCAGATCAAGGAGCGCTACCAGCGGATCGTCGACTTCTCGGGCATCAACGACAAGGGCGACTTCATCACGCTGCCGATGCGCACGTACTCCTCCGGCATGGCGGCCCGGCTGCGGTTCTCCATCGCCGCCGCCAAGGACCATGACGTCCTCATGATCGACGAGGCGCTGGCCACCGGTGACCGCGCCTTCCAGAAGCGCTCCGAGGAACGCATCCGGGAACTGCGCAAGGAGGCCGGCACGGTCTTCCTGGTGAGCCACAACAACAAGTCCATCCGCGACACCTGCGACCGCGTCCTGTGGCTGGAACGCGGCGAACTCCGCATGGACGGGCCCACCGAAGAGGTCCTCAAGGAGTACGAGAAGTTCACGGGCAAGTAGCCCGTCGTTCCGTCAGGGCCCTGCCGGACATTCCCCGGCGGGGCCCGGCGTCTGCAAAGGATGCGTCAACTCCGGTGGGGCGTAGGAATCTTGGCGCCCATCGGTGTGTTGTTGTGATGCGCCGGACACCCCGAGGGACCCTGGCGCGTTGTACAACGTAAGCTGTACCGGTGCCGGAAACCGGCAATCGGGGCGATAATGCGCGACACCCTCCGCCGGGACGCCCCCCGGAGGGTCGGCGGCGTGTCCGAAATAGTGTGTATCGGGTCGGCAGTGTAGAACGGGAGATGTGACGGCAATGGCTACGGAAACTCCCCAGCTCACCGCGAGCCGCGCCGTCCTTGCACCGGGCAGCGCGCAGTGACGGGAACCGACACGGCGACGGCACTGGAACGCGCCACGCTGGACAAGGCCGCGCGCGAGAACTTCCCCGTGGCCCCCTTCTTCCTGCCCCGCGCCTGGCGCACCGACCTCATGGCCGTCTACGGCTTCGCCCGCCTGGTCGACGACATCGGCGACGGCGACCTGGCCCCCGGTGGCGCCGACGCCCGCGTCCTCGGCGTCCCCCCGGAGCGGGCCGACGACCGGCTCGCCCTGCTCGACGCCTTCGAGGCCGACCTCCGCCGGGTCTTCGACGGCACCCCGCACCACCCTCTGCTGCGCCGCCTCCAGCCCACCGTGCGCCGCCGCGGCCTCACCCCCGAGCCCTTCCTCGGCCTGATCGCCGCCAACCGCCAGGACCAGCTCGTCACCCGGTACGAGACCTACGACGACCTGCGCGCCTACTGCCAACTCTCCGCCAACCCGATCGGCCGCCTCGTGCTCGCCGTCACCGGCACCGAGACCCCCGAGCGCATCCGCCGCTCGGACGCCGTGTGCACGGGGCTGCAGATCGTCGAGCACCTCCAGGACGTCGCCGAGGACCTCGGCCGCGACCGCATCTACCTGCCCGCCCAGGACATGAAGCGTTTCCATGTCCAGGAGAGCGACCTCGCCGCCCCGAGCGCCGGCGCGTCCGTACGCGCCCTGGTCGCGTTCGAAGCCCGACGCGCACACGATCTGCTGAATGAAGGCGCCCCCCTCGTGGGTAGCGTCCACGGCAGACTGAAGCTGCTGCTCGCGGGATTCGTGGCGGGAGGAAAGGCGGCGGTCCGGGCGATCGCCGCCGCCGATTTCGACGTACTTCCCGGCCCGCCCAAGCCCGGCAAGCTCCAGTTGCTGCGTGAGGCGGGCACGACCCTGCGAGGAGAGGGGTGATCCGGGCAGTGGAGGCTTCGCAAGCCGTGTCCGCACCGGTACTCGCCGCCTATCGCTACTGCGAGACGGTCACCGGCCAGCAGGCCCGCAACTTCGCCTACGGCATCCGGCTGCTGCCGACGCCCGAGCGCCGCGCGATGTCGGCGCTCTACGCCTTCTCGCGGCGCGTCGACGACATCGGCGACGGCGAGCTGCCCGGCGCGGTGAAGGTGGAGCGTCTGGAGGACACCCGGGCGCTGCTCGGCCGGGTCCGGGCGGGCGCGGTCGAGGAGGACGACACCGACCCGGTGGCCGTCGCCCTCGCGCACGCCTCCGCGGTCTTCCCGATCCCGCTCGGCGGCCTGGACGAGCTGATCGACGGGGTCCAGATGGACGTGCGCGGCGCGACCTACGAGACCTGGGACGACCTCAAGGTCTATTGCCGCTGCGTGGCCGGTGCCATCGGACGCCTCTCGCTGGGCGTCTTCGGCACCGAAGCCGGCGCACGCGGCGTCGAGCGCGCCCCCGAGTACGCCGACACGCTGGGGCTCGCCCTCCAGCTGACCAACATCCTGCGCGACGTCCGCGAGGACGCCGAGGGCGGCCGCACCTACCTGCCCGCCGACGACCTGGCCAAGTTCGGCTGCTCGGCCGGGTTCGCCGGACCCACCCCGCCCGAGGGCTCCGACTTCGCCGGCCTGGTGCACTTCGAGGTCCGCCGCGCCCGCGCCCTGTTCGCCGAGGGCTACCGGCTGCTGCCCATGCTGGACCGCCGCAGCGGCGCCTGTGTCGCCGCCATGGCCGGTATCTACCGCCGTCTGCTGGACCGGATCGAGCGCGACCCGGAGGCCGTGCTGCGCGGCCGCGTCTCCCTGCCCGGCCGCGAGAAGGCGTACGTCGCCGTGCGCGGCCTGTCCGGCTTCGACACCCGGTACGTCTCGCGGCACACGCTCAGGGGGCGCGCCTGATGACGGCCGAGGCCCAGGAGGCGGCTCCGGCGGCCCGGCCGCCGCGGGCAACCCCCGCCCGCGGCGCGGCGTCCCTGACTGCGACGGCCGGACGTGCGGGGTCCGTCCGGCACGCACGGAAGGACGCGGCATGAGCGAGGACCCACGCCCGGCACGGGCGCACACCGGCGGCACCGGCCGGGACGCCGTCGTGGTCGGCGGCGGTCTCGCCGGGGTCACCGCGGCCCTCGCCCTCGCCGACGCGGGCGTGCGCGTCACCCTGCTCGAAGGCAGGCCCCGGCTCGGCGGGCTGGCCTTCTCCTTCCAGCGCGGCGACCTGACCGTGGACAACGGCCAGCACGTCTACCTGCGCTGCTGCACCGCCTACCGATGGTTCCTCGACCGGATCGAGGGCACCGCGCTGGCCCCGCTGCAGAACCGGCTCGACGTGCCCGTGGTCGACGTCGACAAGCCCGAGGGGCGGCGGCTCGGCCGGCTGCGGCGCGACCCGCTGCCCGTACCGCTGCACCTGGGGCGGAGCCTGGCCGCGTACCCGCACCTCTCGCTCGCCGAGCGGGCCTCCGTGGGGCGGGCCGCGCTCGCGCTCAAGGGGCTCGACCCCGCCGACCCGGCGCTGGACGACCAGGACTTCGGCTCCTGGCTGGCCCGGCACGGGCAGTCGGCTCGCGCCGTCGAGGCGCTGTGGGACCTGGTCGGGGTGGCCACCCTCAACGCGGTCGCGGGCGACGCCTCGCTCGGCCTGGCCGCCATGGTGTTCAAGACCGGGCTGCTGTCCGAACCGGGCGCGGCCGACATCGGCTGGGCGCACGTCCCGCTGGGCGACCTGCACGACCGGTTGGCCCGCAAGGCCCTCGACTCCGCGGGCGTCCGCACCGAGCTGCGCACCCGCGTCACCTCCGTCTCCCGCAGCGTGGACGGGCGCTGGAGCGTGCGGACTCCCGGCGAGACGATCGACACGGACGCCGTCGTCCTCGCCGTACCCCAACGCGAGACCCACGGCCTGCTGCCGGCCGGTGCGCTCGACGACCCCGGGCGGCTGCTGCGCATCGGCACCGCGCCGATCCTCAACGTGCACGTGGTGTACGACCGTCCGGTGCTCGCCCGGCCCTTCCTCACCGCGCTCGGCACGCCCGTGCAGTGGGTGTTCGACCGGACCGCCGCCTCCGGGCTGCGCGAGGGCCAGTACCTGGCGCTGTCCCAGTCGGCCGCGCACGACGACATCGACGCCCCCGTCGCCGAGCTGCGCGAGCGCTACCTGCCCGAGCTGGAACGGCTGATCCCGGGCGCCCGTACCGCGCGAGTACGGGACTTCTTCGTCACCCGTGAGCGCACCGCCACGTTCGCCCCCACCCCCGGCGTCGGGCGGCTGCGCCCCGGCGCCCGCACCAAGGCTCCCGGCCTCTACCTGGCCGGCGCGTGGACCGCCACCGGCTGGCCCGCGACCATGGAGAGCGCGGTCCGCAGCGGCGTGAGCGCGGCCGACGCCGCGCTGAGCGCCCTGGGCCGGCCCCGTCCCCGCCGCCTCTTCCAGTTCGAGGAGGCGGCCTGATGCTCGATCAGCACAGCCCGGAGGGGCCCCGCACCCCCGGTACCGCAACAAGAGGAGAGACTGTGCCCACTGTGCCGCCCCCGGCCTCGACAGCCGCCGACGCCGTGGACGTGACCGCACTGCTGGAGCGCGGCCGGACCCTGGCCACCCCGGTGCTGCGCGCCGCCGTCGACCGGCTGGCGCCCCCGATGGACACCGTCGCCGCCTACCACTTCGGCTGGATCGACGCCGCCGGGAACCCGGCCGCCGGTGACGGCGGCAAGGCCGTGCGTCCCGCCCTCGCCGTGCTCTCCGCCGAGGTCACCGGCGCCGCCCCCGAGGCGGGCGTACCCGGCGCGGTCGCCGTCGAGCTGGTGCACAACTTCTCGCTGCTGCACGACGACCTGATGGACGGCGACGAGCAGCGCCGCCACCGCGACACCGTCTGGAAGGTGCACGGCCCCGCCCAGGCCATCCTGGTCGGCGACGCCCTGTTCGCCCTCGGCAACGAGGTCCTGCTGGAGCTGGGCACCGTCGAGGCCGGCCGTGCCACCCGACGGCTGACCGCCGCCACCCGCGCCCTGATCGACGGCCAGGCCCAGGACATCTCCTACGAGCACCGCGACCGCGTCAGCGTCGAGGAGTGCCTGGAGATGGAGGGCAACAAGACCGGCGCCCTGCTGGCCTGCGCCTCCTCCATCGGCGCGGTCCTCGGCGGCGCCGACGACCGCACGGCCGACGCGCTGGAGCGCTACGGCTACCACCTCGGCCTGGCCTTCCAGGCCGTCGACGACCTCCTCGGGATCTGGGGCGACCCGGAGTCCACCGGCAAGCAGACCTGGAGCGATCTGCGCCAGCGCAAGAAGTCCCTGCCCGTGGTGGCGGCCCTGGCCGCCGGGGGCCCCGCCTCCGAGCGGCTCGGCGAGATCCTGGCCGCCGACGCCAAGAGCAGCGACTTCGCCGCCTTCTCCGAGGAGGAGTTCGCGGCCCGCGCCGCCCTCATCGAGGAGGCGGGCGGCCGCGAGTGGACGGCGGACGAGGCGCGGCGTCAGCACACCGTCGCCATCGAGGCCCTGCACGCCGTCGACATGCCCGACCGGGTGCGGGACGCCTTCACGGCGCTCGCCGACTTCGTCGTCGTCAGGAAGAGATGATCACTATCGGCCGAATAACCCTCGCGTAGTCGCCGGCCGGTGCGACGCGAACAGCGGCACACCGGCCGACGGCGGACCCACAGCAGCACGACTCGAACGACTGCACAAAGGGGAAGCCATGACAGCGACGACCGACGGAAGCACCGGGGCCACCATCCCGCCCCGCGCTGCCGCGGCCAGCGACACCGACAGCACCGACCCCCTGGCGGCCGGGGTACCCGAGGCCGCCGAACGCGCCGCCGCGCGCGCCATCGAGTTCCTGCTGGCCCGGCAGGACCCCGAGGGCTGGTGGAAGGGCGACCTGGAGACCAACGTCACCATGGACGCCGAGGACCTCCTGCTGCGCCAGTTCCTCGGCATCCTCGACGCGGCGACCACCCGCGCCGCCGCCCTGTTCATCCGGGGCGAGCAGCGCGAGGACGGCGCCTGGGCCACCTTCTACGGCGGCCCCGGCGACCTGTCCGCCACCGTGGAGGCGTACGTCGCCCTGCGGCTGGCCGGGGACGCCCCGGACGCCCCGCACATGGCGCGCGCCTCGGCCTGGGTGCGCGAGCGGGGCGGCATCGCCTCCGCCCGTGTCTTCACCCGGATCTGGCTCGCCCTGTTCGGCTGGTGGAAGTGGGAGGACCTGCCCGAACTCCCTCCGGAACTCATGTGGTTCCCCACCTGGCTACCGCTCAACATCTATGACTTCGGCTGCTGGGCCCGGCAGACCATCGTGCCGCTGACCATCGTCTCGGCCAAGCGCCCGGTCCGCCCCGCGCCCTTCCCGCTCGACGAGCTGCACACCGACCCGGCCAACCCCAACCCGCCCAAGCCCATGGCTCCGCTGGCCAGTTGGGACGGCGCCTTCGAGCGGCTCGACCGGGTGGTGCACCGGCTGCGCAAGGCCGTACCGCGCCGGGTGCGCGGGGCCGCGATGAACGCCGCCGCCCGCTGGATCGTCGAACGCCAGGAGAACGACGGCTGCTGGGGCGGCATCCAGCCGCCGGCCGTGTACTCGGTCATCGCGCTGCACCTGATGGGCTACGACCTCAGGCACCCGGTGATGCGGGCCGGGCTGGAGTCGCTGGACCGGTTCGCCGTCTGGCGCGAGGACGGCTCCCGGATGATCGAGGCGTGCCAGTCCCCGGTGTGGGACACCTGCCTCGCCGTCATCGCGCTGGCCGACGCCGGAGTCCCCGCCGACCACCCCCGGTTGCTCAAGGCGGCCGACTGGATGCTGGCCGAGGAGATCCGCCGGCCCGGCGACTGGTCCGTCAAGCGTCCCGAACTCCCGCCGGGCGGCTGGGCGTTCGAGTTCCACAACGACAACTACCCGGACATCGACGACACCGCGGAGGTCGCCCTCGCCCTGCGCCGGGTCAGCCACCCCCAGCCCGACCGGGTGGACGGGGCGATCGCGCGGGCGGTGCGCTGGAACTTCGGGATGCAGTCGAAGAACGGAGCCTGGGGCGCCTTCGACGTCGACAACACCAGCCCGTTCCCCAACCGGCTGCCGTTCTGCGACTTCGGTGAGGTCATCGACCCGCCGTCCGCCGATGTCACCGCGCACGTCGTGGAGATGATGGCGGCCGAGGGGCTCGCCCACGATCCGCGCACCCGGCGCGGCATCGCCTGGCTGCTCGCCGAACAGGAGGCGGACGGCTCCTGGTTCGGCCGCTGGGGCGTCAACTACGTGTACGGCACCGGCTCGGTGGTGCCCGCCCTGACCGCGGCCGGACTGCCCGCCTCCCATCCGGCGATCCGTCGCGCGGTGCACTGGCTCCAGCAGGCGCAGAACGACGACGGCGGCTGGGGTGAGGACCTGCGCTCGTACAAGTACGCCAGGGAATGGAGCGGCCGGGGTGCCTCCACCGCCTCCCAGACCGCCTGGGCGCTGATGGCGCTGCTCGCGGCGGGGGAGCGGGACTCCGAGGCCGTCGAGCGCGGAGTGCGGTGGCTGGCCGACACCCAGCGAAACGACGGCTCCTGGGACGAGCCGTACTTCACCGGCACCGGTTTCCCTTGGGACTTCTCCATCAACTACCACCTCTACCGGCAGGTGTTCCCGCTCACCGCGCTCGGCCGGTACCTGCACGGCGACCCCTTCGACAAGGCGCCCCTGGCCACCCGCAGAGGTGTCCGTGCCGCGGCCGGAGGGAGCTGAATGAGATCCCGGCCCGCCCCGGCACCGCTGCTGATCGTCTGCGCGCTCGGCATCGAGCGGTTCGCCCTGCGCACCGGCGACCGGGGCGGGGCCGGGGGGCGGTTCACCGTTCTGCGCACCGGTATGGGCCCCAGGGCGGCGGAGCGGTCCGTCGCCGAGCGGCTCGCCGGTCCGGAGACGGCCGGCACCGCCGTGCTGGCCACCGGCTTCTGCGCCGGGCTGGCACCGGGCATGCACCCCGGCGACCTGGTGGTCGCCGAGGAGACCCGTGACCCGCGGGGGGCCGTCCCCTGCGTGGGCACCGACCTGCTGGTGAAGGAGCTGAGGCGCGCCTTCCCCGGCCGCACCGTCCACACCGGCCCGCTGACCGGCTCCGACCACGTGGTCCGGGGCCCCGAGCGCTCCGCTCTGCTGGCGACCGGCGCGATCGCGGTCGACATGGAATCGGCGGCCACCCTGCGCACCGCCGTCGGCACGGGCGACCGCCCGGTTGCGGCCGTACGGGTGGTCGTGGACGCTCCTGAACATGAACTTGTCCGGATCGGAACGGTACGCGGTGGAATATCGGCCTTCCGTGTTCTCCGTTCCGTCCTTCCCGCGTTTTTCGAATGGCACCGTTCCTTGCCGCTCCCCCGGAGGTGAGCCAGATGGCCATGCCGTTGCGTCAGTCCATCAAGGTCGCTACATACCTGGCCGAACAGAAGCTCCGCAAGCGGGACAAGTTCCCGCTGATCGTCGAGCTGGAACCGCTGTTCGCCTGCAATCTCAAGTGCGAGGGCTGCGGGAAGATCCAGCACCCGGCCGGCGTGCTCAAGCAGCGGATGCCGGTCGCCCAGGCGGTGGGCGCGGTGCTGGAGTCCGGTGCGCCGATGGTGTCCATCGCGGGCGGTGAGCCGCTGATGCACCCGCAGATCGACGAGATCGTGCGCCAGCTCGTCGCCAGGCGCAAATACGTCTTCCTGTGCACCAACGCCATGCTGCTGCGGAAGAAGATGGACAAGTTCACCCCGTCCCCGTACTTCGCGTTCGCGGTGCACATCGACGGGCTGCGCGAGCGGCACGACGAGTCCGTGGCCAAGGAGGGCGTGTTCGACGAGGCGGTGGCGGCGATCAAGGAGGCCAAGCAGCGCGGTTTCCGGGTCACCACCAACTCGACCTTCTTCAACACCGACACCCCGCAGACCATCGTCGAGGTGCTGAACTTCCTCAACGACGACCTGCAGGTGGACGAGATGATGATCTCGCCCGCCTACGCCTACGAGAAGGCGCCCGACCAGGAGCACTTCCTCGGCGTCGAGCAGACCCGTGAGCTGTTCAAGAAGGCGTTCTCCGGCGGCAACCGCAGGCGGTGGCGGCTCAACCACTCCCCGCTGTTCCTGGACTTCCTCGAGGGCAAGGTCGACTTCCCCTGCACCGCCTGGGCCATCCCGAACTACTCCCTGTTCGGCTGGCAGCGCCCCTGCTACCTGATGAGCGACGGGTACGTGCCGACCTACCGCGAGCTGGTCGAGGACACCGACTGGGACAAGTACGGCCGGGGCAAGGACCCGCGCTGCGCCAACTGCATGGCGCACTGCGGCTACGAGCCCACCGCCGTCCTCGCCACCATGGGCTCCCTGAAGGAGTCGCTGCGGGCCATGCGCGAGACCGTCTCCGGAAACCGGGAGTGAGGCCGTGAGCGCCGTCTCCCTGGGCGTCCCCGAGGTGCCGGCCCGCCCTGTCGCCCCCCGCAGGGTGTCGCGGCAGATCCAGGTGGGGCCGGTGGCGGTCGGGGGCGGGGCGCCCGTGTCGGTGCAGTCGATGACGACGACCCGTACGTCGGACATCGGGTCGACCCTCCAGCAGATCGCGGAGCTGACGGCGTCGGGGTGTCAGATCGTGCGGGTGGCGTGTCCGACGCAGGATGACGCGGACGCGTTGGCGACGATCGCGCGGAAGTCGCAGATCCCGGTGATCGCGGACATTCACTTCCAGCCGAAGTACGTGTTCGCGGCGATCGAGGCGGGCTGTGCGGCGGTGCGGGTGAATCCGGGCAACATCAAGCAGTTCGACGACAAGGTCCGTGAGATCGCCAGGGCGGCCAAGGATCACGGCAC
>NZ_MUNH01000027.1:0-7529 GCF_002154615.1 Streptomyces recifensis | reverse complement strand
GGCATGGGCACGGTGTGGCGCGCCCACGACGAGGTGCTCCGGCGTGAGGTGGCCGTCAAGGACGTGCGCGCCCCGGCCGGGCTGCCCGCCGGGGACGTGGAGCGGATGTACGCCCGCCTGGAGCGCGAGGCGTGGGCGGCGGCCCGGGTCGCCCACCCGAACGTGGTCACGGTGTACGACGTGGCGATGGAGGGCGGACGCCCCTGGATCGTCATGGAGCTGGTGCGCGGCCGCTCGCTCGCCGACGTCCTGGAGACGACCGGCCCGCTGTCGGTGACGGAGTCGGCCCGCGTCGGCGCCGAGGTGCTGGACGCGCTGCGCGCCGCGCACGAGGTCGGTGTACTGCACCGGGACGTGAAGCCGGCCAATGTGCTGCTGTCGGACGACGGCCGGGTGGTGCTGACCGACTTCGGTATCGCCTCGGTCGAGGGCAGCTCGGCGCTGACCATGGCCGGAGAGGTGATCGGATCGCCCGAATTCCTCTCCCCCGAGCGTGCGTTGGGCCGTACTCCCGGCCCCGGATCGGACCTGTGGTCGCTGGGTGTGCTGCTGTACGCGGCGGTGGAGGGCGGGTCCCCCTTCCGCCACGACACCCCGCTCTCCACCCTGCGCGCCGTGGTGGACGAACCCCTGCCGCCCCCGCACCTCGCGGGCCCGCTCACCCCGGTCATCGAGGGACTCCTGCGCAAGGACCCCGAGGAACGGCTGCCCGCCGAACAGGCCGCGCGCGACCTGCGGCTGATCGCGGCGGGGGGCGCCCCCACGACCCGTGTCGCGTACGTACCGCCGCCCCCGCCGACCGTCCTGCTGCCGGAGGGCGAACCCGATCCGGGTCCGCCGGTGCGCGAGCGCCGCGCGGGCGTCGTCCTCGTCATCGGCGTGCTCGCCCTGGTCCTCGCGCTGGGCGGGCTGGCGTACACCCTGCTGCAGCGGGACGACGGCGACCGGAACGAGGGCAAAGGCACCCCGAGCGCGACCGTGACGAAGACCGGCGAGCCCCGCTCCCCCACACCGACCAGCCACGAGCCGTCACCGACGAAGAGCAGCGCCCCGCCGAGCAGTGTCGAGCCCGCGCAGTCGGTACGGGTGTCGCTGACCGGAACGCACACGCACTACCAGGGCAGTTGTCCGCCGCCGGAGGCCGGGTCGCCGGTGTTCACCGCGACGTTCACCGTGGGGCGGCTGCCCGCCGAGGTGCGCTACCGGTGGAAGCTGAAGCACGGCTCGTTCGAGGGCGAGGAGTGGCGCACGCTGTCCTTCCCGGAGGGCGGGGAGCGGACCCGGCAGGCGCGGGTGACCGTGCGGACGAACGACAAGGACGGCACGTCGGAGAACGCCATCAGTGTGGAGGTGCGCGAGCCGCAGCGGGTCACGTCCGACGAGGTGCCGTTCACCGTGACGTGTGACAAGCCGACGGAGACCCCGTCGGACGGGGCCTCCGCTTCATCCTCCGGCACACCTTGATGTTTCCCTCGTGCGAGTGACTTCCGTACGGCTCGCCTTGACGGGGTCACCCTTGTGGGCCGCGTGGGTCAGGCGGCGTTGGTGAGCACGGGGAGGTAGCCGCCGGACTGTCCGGCCGCGGTGGGGTGGTAGGACTCGCCGATGTTGGTCCAGTTGACGCTGTGCAGCCAGGAGTCGCTGGAGCAGATCTCGTGGCCGGTGAAGGTGGTGCGGACGTCGCCGAAGACGAAGCCGTGGGCCTGGGCGCGCTTCTGGATGGCGCTGTTCATGTAGTCGGCCGCGCTGTTGATCGCGGAGCGCTTCGTCTCGGAGAGACCGAGGCAGGCCTGACCGAGCAGGTAGAAGCGCGGGTAGCCGATGACGACCACGCGGGCGGAGGGGGACTTGGCGCTGATCGCGTTGTACACGGCGTCGAGCTTGCCGGGCAGCGTGGAGTCGACGTAGGCGCGGGCGGTGTTGATCCGGGACAGACAGGTGCTGTCGGAGGAGATGACACAGGTGGTCATGACGTCGGCGAAGCCGGCGTCATTGCCGCCGATGGTGATGGACACCAGGCCGGTGGAGGAGTTGAGCGAGCCGAGCTGGTTCGCGAGGACGTCGTCCGTGCGGGCGCCCGAGCAGGCGTTGAAGGCGAACGAGGACGGGCCGTGCGCGGCGTTCCAGAGGTAGGGGTACGCCTTGGTGCTGCGGTCGCAGTCGCCGCTGGAGCTGATGTAACTGCCCGACCCCACCCCGGAGGAGTAGGAGTCGCCGAGCGCCACGTAGCCGCCGGTGGCGGCCTGCGACGATCCGGCACCGGCGAGGGTGAAGCCGGTGGCGAGGAGGAGTGAAGCCACGTATGCCGCAATTCGGGTACGTCTCATGGAACCTCCCTTTAGCAGGATCTCTGCCACAACTTTGGTACCAGCTACGCGCGTTGACGGGAAGTGTCCATGCCAAAACAATTTCGCCCCTCAACCGACCGGCCGACGGCGGGGCAGGTCCGTCGCGTTGACGACCCGCCACATAGCACATGGCGTAGACGGGTTCGGGCACATTGCCCCAGAAGAGGCGTGCGGACCGAGGTCGTCTTGACGCCCTCCGAGCGGCTGGGCCACATTGAAGCCCGGCATCCGGCGCGTCGGGGGGCAAAGTCGGCCCATGCGGTCCTCAACTGGCAACAGATCCACGGAAGACGACTTCGTGGCGGACGGTGAAGGCACAGAGCGGGCGGGTCCGGGGAGGGACCTGTCGGCGCTGCTCGCCGGAGCCGCGACCGGCACCGCCGCGTGCGGCGCGCTGCTCGTGCTCATGGACTCCGGCTCACCGCTGCGCGGGCCGTGCGCGCTGTTCTTCCTGCTCGCCGCACCCGCCCTGGCCATCGCCGTGGCGCTGCGCGGGCTCGACCCCTTCGGCCGGCTGATCGCCGGACTCGCGGGGGCGGTCGCGCTCGACATGCTGGTCGCTCAGGCCATGTTGACGGTGCACCGCTGGTCGGTGACCGGCGGGACCGTCGCCGTGACCGTGCTCAGCCTGCTGATCCTCCTGGCCACCCGGGTACGGCAGCGGGCGGGCTCGCGGGAGGGGACACCGGAGGGGAGTAAAACAGGCCAAAGTTTCGTAACGGCCAAACCAACTGATTCGTGAGACCACGTCCAGGTCTTGCGATTCTGCTTCTATCGTCAATACCGTCGTACATCTCACCCGATCGGTCCGTCGCCCACGGTTCAGGGGAGGGCTCGGAGCCGTGACGCACCGGGGTGAGGCGCGGTAGGGGGGTGCCGTGCTCGGTGACCGCACCAGGTGACCGGGCCGTGCCGCGCGACCGGAGGTCCCTGCACGCTCGGGGGCCCGGTCAGCTTTGCCAGCTCGTCCTTTCCGGCCCGGAGCGCTTTTCGCCGTGCCGCGGCCAGGGACGAGAACCCCCCTTTCGAACCGGACACACAGCCGGGCCGCCCGAGGGGCGGGCGGTCCACCGGACGAGAGGGACCACAGTCATGAGTTCTGTTCTGCGCACGCCGGGTCCGGACCGCGAACCGCTGCTCGCGGCCCACTACCGGCCCATCTCCTCGCACCTGGCGATCACTCCGCCGGTGAGCGTGGTGATCCCCGCCATGAACGAGGCGGAGAACCTGCCGTACGTGTTCAAGACGCTGCCGGACTGGATTCACGAAGTGGTCCTGGTCGACGGCGACTCCACCGACGACACCGTGGACGTGGCCCGCTCGCTGTGGCCGGACGTGAAGGTGGTCGCCCAGCGCGGCAAGGGCAAGGGGGACGCCCTGATCAGCGGGTTCGAGGCGGCTTCCGGCGACATCATCGTGATGGTCGACGCGGACGGCTCGGCCGACGGCAACGAGATCGTCTCCTACGTCTCCGCGCTGGTCTCCGGCGCCGACTTCGCCAAGGGCTCCCGGTTCGCCAACGGCGGCGGCACCGATGACATGACCCTGATCCGCAAGCTGGGCAACTGGGCGCTGTGCACGGTCGTCAACCGCAAGTTCGGCGCCCGCTACACCGACCTCTGCTACGGCTACAACGCCTTCTGGCGGCACTGCCTGGACAAGATCGACCTGGACTGCACCGGCTTCGAGGTCGAGACGCTGATGAACATCAGAGTGGTCAAGGCCGGGCTGAAGGTGCAGGAGATCCCCAGCCACGAGTACCTCCGCATCCACGGCACCAGCAATCTGCGGGCCGTGCGGGACGGGCTGCGGGTGCTCAGAGTGATCCTCCAGGAGCGTTCCAACCGCCGTGCGCTGCGGCGGGGACGCCGCTCGCCGCTGGCGGACTCCCGGCGGGGAGCGGCGTCTTGACCGCTCCGGCCGTCTCCGTCGTGATCTGCGTGTACACCGAGGACCGCTGGGAGGACATCCTCGCGGCGGTCGCCTCGGTGCGCGCCCAGTCCCATCCGGCGCTGGAGACCCTGCTGGTGGTGGACCACAACCCCGCCCTGCTGGACCGGCTGGCCGCCGAGTACAAGGAGGCGGACGGCCCGGTCCGGGTGCTCGCCAACGCCGGTCCGCGCGGCCTGTCCGCGGGCCGCAACACCGGGGTCGCCGCGTCGAAGGGGGAGGTGATCGCGTTCCTCGACGACGACGCGGTGGCCGAACGGGACTGGCTGCGCCACTTCGCCGAGGGGTACGCCGACCCGCGCGTGCTGGCGGTCGGCGGCCGGACCGAGCCGGTGTGGGCGTCGGGGCGGCGGCCGGCCTGGTTCCCGGAGGAGTTCGACTGGGTGGTGGGCTGCACCTACCGGGGCCTGCCGCCCGGCCGGGTCCGGGTGCGCAACGTGCTGGGCGGCAACGCCTCCTTCCGGCGCACCGCGTTCGAGCTGGCGGGCGGTTTCGCCACCGGGATCGGCCGGGACGGCGACCGGCGCCCGCTGGGCTGCGAGGAGACCGAGCTGTGCATCCGGATCAGCCGCGCCCGCCCCGGCGCCGTGCTCCTCGTCGACGACCGGGCGGTGATCCACCACCGGGTGCCCGAGGCCCGCGAGCGCTTCGCCTACTTCCGCACCCGGACGTACGCCGAGGGCCTGTCCAAGGCGCTGGTGGCCCGGAGCGTGGGCGCGGCGAAGGGGCTGGAGTCGGAACGCCGGTACACCACACGGGTGCTGCCCGCCGGGATCGCGCGCGGTCTGCGGGACGCGGTACTGGCCCGGCCGGGCGGCGCGGGACGGGCCGGGGCCATCGTGGCGGGCGTGCTCGGCGCGGCCGGCGGTTATGTGGTGGGCAGCGTACGGGTCCGGCGCGGCGGCCCCCGGTTCGCGGTGCCGCCGGTGGAGGTGGGCGGATGACCGGGACGGCCGTACCGATCCTGATGTACCACGCGGTGGCGGCCGCGCCCAACGACGCGACCCGCGCCCTGTCGGTCGCGCCGGAGGCGTTCGCGGAGCAGATGGCGCTCATCGGCGACCTGGGGCTGACCCCGCTCACCACTGCCGCGCTCGCGGCGCACTGGCGCCACCGGCGCCCGCTGCCCGCCCGGCCGGTGCTGATCACCTTCGACGACGGCTACGAGGGCGTCCACCGGCACGCCCTGCCGGTGCTCGCCAAGCACGGCTTCCCGGCCACCCTGTTCGCCTCCACCGGCTGGCTCAGGGGCCCGTACGACACCGGGGGCGGCCTGGACGCCATGCTCGACTGGGACCAGGTGCGCGAGCTGGCCGACGGCGGTGTGGAGATCGGCGGCCACACCCACAGCCATCCGCAGCTCGACCAGTTGGACGACGCCGCCCTCGCCGCCGAGCTGGAGCACAGCACCCGCATCCTCACCGACGAACTGGGCGTCCGCCCGCTGTCGTTCGCCTACCCCTACGGTTACTCCAGCCGCCGGGTCCGCCAGGCGGTGCGGGCGGCGGGGTACGCCCAGGCGCTGGCGGTCGGCAACGCGCTGGCCCGGCGCCGGCAGGGCCCGTACGCGCTCCACCGGGTGACCGTGCGGCGCGGCACGGGGGTGGCCGAGTTCGAGCGGCTGCTCGAAGGACGTTCCATCGCACGGGACTTCGCCAGGGACCGTGCGCTCACCAAGGGATACGCACTCGTGCGAAGAGCACGCCAGGTCTGCCGGAAGGCCATCCGCTCCCGTGTCTGACACGACCACCGCCCAAGAGGCCGCCCCGGCCGTCTCCGCGCCGGGGCGCCGCCCGCGCCTGCCCGTACTGGGCCGCGCGTTCGGCGGCAATCCGCTGTTCCGCAACGCTTACGCGCTGATGCTGAACACCGGCATCTCCGCCGTCCTCGGTCTCGGCTTCTGGCTGGCGGCGGCACGCTACTACTCGGAGTCGGCGGTCGGGCAGGGCTCGGCCGCCATCGCCGCGATGAAGCTCCTCGCGGGGCTGACCGCGGTGACCCTGACCGGCGCCCTGGCCCGCTTCATCCCGGTCGCCGGACGCGCCACCGCTCGGCTGATCTTCCGGACCTACGCCGGAAGTTCGCTGGTGGTGGCGGTGGCGGCGGGGGTCTTCCTGCTGACACTGGACGTGTGGGGGCCGTCGTACCGGTTCCTGCACGGCCCGGTGAACGGGCTCGGGTTCCTCGCGGCGGTCGTCGCCTGGAACGTGCTGACCCTGCAGGACGGGGTGCTGACCGGGCTGCGCAGCGCGCCGTGGGTGCCGGTGGGCAACACCGTGTTCTCCGCGGTGAAGCTGGGGCTGCTGGTGGCGTTCGCGGTGGCGATCCCGACCGCCGGGGTGTTCGTCTCCTGGGTCGCGGCCATCGCCACCTCCGTACTCCCGCTGGGCTGGCTGGTGTTCCGGCGGCTGGTGCCCCGGCACACGGCGGCGACCGAGGGGCGGGCGCACCCGCCGACGCTGCGGGAGATCGGCCGGTTCCTGGCCGGCGACTACACCGGCTCGCTGTTCTCGCTCGGAGTGGTCTACCTCGTCCCGGTGATCATCGCGTCGCAGGTCAGCGCCGAGGACAACGCGTACTTCTACATCACCACCACCATCGGCGGCACCACCAACCTGCTCGCCATCAACATGGGCGCCTCCCTCACCGTGGAGGGCTCCCACGACCCGGCCCGGCTGGCCGCCAACACGCGCGCGGCGCTGAAGCGGATGGCCCGGATCATGCTGCCGGTCGCGGGCGTCCTCTTCGTCGGCGCCCCGTGGATCCTCGGCGTGTTCGGCGCGGGGTACGCGGACGCGGCGACCCCGCTGCTGCGCTGGTTCGCGGTCGGCGCGGTGCTGCGGGTGGTGATGGAGACGTACTTCGCGGTGCTCCGGGCACAGAGCCGGACCGCCGGACTGGCCTGGCTCCAGGGGCTGCTGTGCGTGCTGGTGCTGGCCCTGACGCTGCTGCTCCTGCCCAGGATGGGGCTGACCGGCGCGGGCGTCGCGGAGATCTGCAGCCTGGCGGTGATCGTGGCCGTCGCCGCGCCGCGCCTGTGGCAGGTGATCCGGCCCGGTCCGGTGACCGCGGCCCCGGACGGCGACCTGGCCGATCTGGGGCCGCGCGAGGCCGGCCGGCCGGCGCCCTCCTGGGTCAGGGAGACCGAGCCGCCGGACGCGCCCTCCGACGTGGCCCCGCCGGTCGCTCCGCCGGACGAGAAGCGGGCCCCCGCCGAGCCTCCCCCACCTC
>NZ_MUNH01000285.1:676-1097 GCF_002154615.1 Streptomyces recifensis | reverse complement strand
GTCCTCGGGGTCGAGGAGGTCGTCGAGGCCGAGCGGGTCGGCGGGGTCGAACGCGGGCGGCTTCGGGGACGCGGACATGGGGAACACCCTCCGGCACTCTGCGGCTGCGGACCTGCGGCGCTCGAACTGTGCTGCGTTCGAAAACTAGCACCGCTAGTTACGTATGCCCGGCCGACGTTACGGCCCGAGCGCGCCGCGCGTCCAGAGCGACCGGGCCGGAGGTCAGGCGGAGACCGTGGGTTTTCCGGCCGTCCGGGGCGCGGGCAGCTCGCTCTTGGCGAGCGGTACGGGGCTCTCCGAGACCGTTCCCGGTGCTCCGGCGGCCTCCGGGGCGCAGTTCATGACGCGGGGCAGCCGGAGCGCCATCAGCGCGCCGAGCAGCAGCAGGCCGGCGCTGACCAGCAGCGTCACATGCAGTCCG
>NZ_MUNH01000285.1:363-661 GCF_002154615.1 Streptomyces recifensis | reverse complement strand
ACGCTGCCGAGCAGGGCGATGCCGATGCCGGCGCCCAGTTGGTAGGAGGTCTCGCCGATGGCGGCCGCACCGCCGGCCCGGTCTGCCGGGGCCTCGCTGAGCATGGACTCGTAGGCCCCGAAGAGGGTCGTCTCCAGGCCGAAGCCGAGCAGCACGAAACCGGTGAGGAGCAGCGGGGTGTTGTCGTGGCCGCCCATCGCGGTGAGGGTGACGACGGCGACGGCGGTGAGGACGAACCCGGCACAGACCATCCGGCGCGGTCCGAGACCGCGCAGTACGCGGGCGCCGGCGAGGCCCG
>NZ_MUNH01000285.1:0-278 GCF_002154615.1 Streptomyces recifensis | reverse complement strand
GTCGACCAGCGGGTGGGCGCAGCGCGACTGGCGCCGGACGAAGAGGACGACCAGGGCCACCCCCACCAGGAGCGGTACCAGCGTGAGCGGGCCGGTGAGGTCCTCGCCACCGCCGAGCCGCTTGACGCCGAGGACGACGCCGAAGAGGCCGCCCGCCGCCATCAGGGCGCCGACGACGTCCCAGGGACCGTCCCGCTCGCCGCGGGACTCGGGCAGCAGCATCCGGCCGATGGGCAGGCTCACCAGCATCAGCGGGATGTTGACCAGGAAGACCGAGC
>NZ_MUNH01000284.1:7247-7512 GCF_002154615.1 Streptomyces recifensis | reverse complement strand
AGGGCGTCCACGTCGGCGTCCGTGAGATGGGTGCAGTGGTCGGCGCTGGCCGCGTCCAGCTCCACGGCCAGCTGCACGCCGGGGCCGTACGAGAGCTGGTTGGCGTGAACGCGCGGGTGCAGGCCCTTGGCGCGGCCGGCGGTGAGGATGGCGCGGGCCTGGTCGCCGTCGAAGGCGCCCTTCTCGCAGAACACGTCGATCCAACGGGCGTGCGGGGCGCAGGCGTCCAGCATCTCCCCGGTCACCAGGGCGACGTACGCGGCCG
>NZ_MUNH01000284.1:0-7212 GCF_002154615.1 Streptomyces recifensis | reverse complement strand
GGCGGCGCGGGTGGCGGCGACCGTGGTGCGGATGCCGCCGGCGCTGTAGGGGCGGCCGGACATGCGGGCGTTGAACTCGGCGGTGCGATCCCCGGCGAAGACCAGGTGCGAGTGGGAGTCCACGAAGCCCGGCAGGACCGCCTTTCCACCGGCGTCGACGCGCTGGTCGGTGGCGGGTGCCTTGCTCGACTCACCGGCCCACACGACGCGTTCGCCCTCGACGACCAGGGCCGCGTCCTGGATGAGTCCGAGAGGGGAATCGTCACCGAGGGAGGGGTCGTTAGTGACCAGCGTGGCGATGTTGGTGATGACGGTGCTGCTGCTCATGGTGTGCTCGGTGTCCTCAGTCGTGCCGGTGGGGGTGCCGGTGGGGGTCAGTCGCGCAGGGCGCCGATCGCGTCGGCGAGGGCCGAGGGCACATCGGGCACACGCGTGTGCGCCCCGTCCCGTACGACCTGGCGGCCGCCCACGACCGTGTGCCGGACGTCCGCCGCGCTCGCCGCGAACACGGCCGTCTCGGCGCCGAGACGGGGCGGCGGTCCGGCCGTCCTGACCGAGTCGAGGGCGATGGTCGTGAAGTCGGCCAGGCGCCCTGGCTCGATGGCGCCCGCCTCCTGCCAGCCCAGCGCCGCGTGGCCCTCCTCGGTGGCGGCGCGCAGCAGCGCGGCCGCGGTCCAGTGACCGCGGGTGCGGGTGCGCAGCCGCTCGTCCAGCTCCATCGCGCGCGCCTCTTCGAGCAGGTCGATGACGGCGTGGCTGTCGGAGCCGAGGGAGAGCGGGGAGCCCGCGCCCTGGAGGGCGGCGGCGGGCCCGATGCCGTCGGCCAGGTCCCGTTCGGTGGTGGGGCACATGCAGGTGCCGGTGCCCGAGCCGCCGAGCAGGGTGATGTCCTCGCCGGTCAGATGGGTGTTGTGCACACCGGTGGTGCGCGGCCCGAGCACGCCGTGGTCGGCGAGCAGCCGGGCCGGGGTGACGCCGTGCGCGGCGAGGCAGGCGTCGTTCTCGGCGGTCTGCTCGGAGAGGTGGACGTGCAGCGGGGCCCGCCGCTCCTGGGCCCAGCCCGCGACGGTCGCCAACTGGGCTGCGGGCACGGCCCGTACGGAGTGGACGGCCGCGCCGATCCGCGCGTGCTCCTGTGCCCTGAGAACGGAACAGCGCTCGGCCCAGGCGTCCGCGGTGCCGTCGGAGAAGCGGAGCTGGTGGTGGTTGGGGGGCTCGCCGAAGCCCGCCGCGAGGTACGCGGTGTCCAGGAGGGTGATGCGGATGCCGGCCTCGGCGGCGGCCGCGATCAGAGCCTCGCCCATGGCGTTGGGATCGGCGTAGGGCGTGCCGCCGGGGGCGTGGTGGAGGTAGTGGAACTCCCCCACGCAGGTGATTCCGGCGAGGGCCATCTCGGCGTACACCGCGCGGGCGAGGGCGTGGTAGGTGTCCGGGGTCAGCCGGTCGGCCACGGAGTACATCACCTCGCGCCAGGTCCAGAAGGTCCCGGAGCCCACCTGGACCGTGCCGCGCAGGGCCCGGTGGAAGGCGTGGCTGTGCGCGTTGGCGAGGCCGGGCAGGGTGAGGCCGCGCAGGATCTCGGCGCCGGGCGGCGGGGCGGGTGTGCCGGTGCGGACGGTGGTGACGCGGCCGTCCGCGACCTCGACGAGCACCCCCGGCTCGACATTGCTGCCGAGCCAGGCGTGCTCCAACCAGTAGGTTCCCTGGGTCACCTGCGGGTCAGTCCTTCCAGTACGTCGGCGAGGGCGCGCACCCCGGCCACGCAGTCGTCCTCGGTCGCGGACTCGGCCGGGGAGTGCGAGACGCCGGTGGGGTTGCGCACGAACAGCATGGCGGTCGGGACGCTCCCGGAGAGAATCCCGGCGTCGTGCCCGGCGCCGGTGCCCAGCACGGGCACCGTCAGCCCGGTGTCCCGGCCCAGCAGGCGGCCGAGCTCGTCACGCAGGGCGTGGTCGAACTCCACGACCGGGGTGAAGGACTCCCGGACCACGTCCAGGTCGATGCCGTGGGCGTCGGCGTACTCCCGCGCGGCCCGCGTGATCCCGTCGAGGACCGTGTCCAGCGCCTCCTGGCCGGGGGCGCGGGAGTCCAGCCAGCCCCGCACCAGGGAGGGGATGGCGTTGACCCCGTTGGGCTCCACGGAGATCTTGCCGAAGGTGGCCACGGCACCGGCGAGTTCGGCCTCCCGCCGGGCGGCCAGCACGGTCTCGGCGTAGGTCGGCATGGGGTCGCGCCGGTCCGCGAGCCGGGTGGTGCCGGCGTGGTTGGCCTCGCCCCGGAAGTCGAACCGCCAGCGCCCGTGCGGCCAGATGGAGCTGGCGATGCCGACCTGGTCGCCGGACAGGTCCAGCGCGCGGCCCTGTTCGACGTGCAGCTCGACGAACGCGCGGATACGGGCGAGGCGTTCGGGGTCGGCACCGATGGCGTCGGGGTCGTGACCGGCGGCCGCCATCGCCTTCGGCAGGCTGATCCCGTCCCCGTCGGTCAGCAGATGCGCCTGCTCGACGGTGAGCTGCCCGGCGGCCAGCCGCGACCCCACACAGGCCAGTCCGAACCGGGCCCCTTCCTCGTCCCCGAAGTTGACGATCCCGAGGGGCCGGTCGAACGTGGCGTTCCTGAGCCGGAGTTCGTCCAGCGCGGCGAAGGCGGACACGACTCCCAGGGGCCCGTCGAAGGCCCCGCCGTCGGGCACGGAGTCGAGATGCGACCCGGTGACGACGGCATCCCCTTCGGCGGGGTCACCGAGCCAGGCCCACTGGTTCCCGTTCCGGTCCACCTCGTAGGCCAGCCCGCGTCCCTCGGCCTGCTCCTGGAACCAGGCCCGGCATTCGGCGTCGGCGGAGGTCCACGCGTAACGCCGGTAGCCCCCGGAGGCGGAGCTGCGCCCGACGGGAAGCAGCTCGGCCCACATCTCCTGGAAGGAAGCCGCGCGGGCGGAGGCCCCCTCCGCCCCCGCCGCGGAGCCGTGCCTCACGCGTCGCCACCCTCACGCATGGGCACCCGGACGTCGCGCTCCTCGGCGACGGACTCCGCGATGTCGTACCCCGCGTCCACGTGCCGGATGACACCCATGCCGGGGTCGTTGGTCAGCACCCGCCGGATCTTCTCCCCCGCCAGCGCGGTCCCGTCCGCCACACTGACCTGCCCGGCGTGGATGGACCGGCCCATCCCCACACCACCCCCGTGGTGGATGGAGACCCAGGAGGCACCGGAAGCCACATTGACCATGGCGTTCAGCAGCGGCCAGTCGGCAATGGCGTCGGACCCGTCCAGCATCGCCTCGGTCTCGCGGTAGGGCGACGCGACGGACCCGCAGTCGAGGTGGTCCCGCCCGATGGCCAGCGGAGCGGCGAGCTCACCGCTGGCCACCATGTCGTTGAACCGCTCCCCGGCCTTGTCACGCTCCCCGTACCCGAGCCAGCAGATCCGGGCCGGAAGACCCTGGAAGTGCACCCGCTCGCCCGCCATCTTGATCCAGCGCGCGAGGGACTCGTTCTCCGGGAACAGCTCCAGCAGCGCACGGTCGGTCTTGGCGATGTCGGCCGGGTCGCCGGAGAGCGCGGCCCAGCGGAAGGGGCCCTTGCCCTCGCAGAACAGCGGCCGGATGTAGGCGGGGACGAAGCCGGGGAAGGCGAACGCGCGGTCGTAGCCCGCGAGCTGGGCCTCGCCGCGGATGGAGTTGCCGTAGTCGAAGACCTCGGCGCCCGCGTCCATGAAGCCGACCATCGCCTCGACGTGCCGGGCCATGGACTCGCGGGCGCGGGTGGTGAACCCGGCCGGGTCCTTCGCGGCGGCGTCGGCCATGTCCTCGAAGTCGACGCCGACCGGGAGATAGGCCAGCGGGTCGTGCGCGGAGGTCTGGTCGGTGACGATGTCGATGGGGGCACTCATGGCGAGGAGCTGCGGGACCAGTTCGGCCGCGTTGCCGAGGACGCCGATGGAGAGCGGGCGACGGGCGTCGCGGGCCTCGGTGGCGAGCTGGAGGGCGTGCTCCAGGCTGTCGGCCCTCACATCGAGGTACTTGTGCTCGATGCGGCGCTCGATGGCGCGGGGGTCGACGTCGATGCAGATGGCCACGCCGTCGTTCATGGTGACGGCGAGCGGCTGGGCGCCGCCCATGCCGCCGAGTCCGGCGGTCAGCGTGATGGTGCCGGCCAGGGTGCCGCCGAACTTCTTCGCGGCGACGGCGGCGAAGGTCTCGTAGGTGCCCTGGAGGATGCCCTGGGTGCCGATGTAGATCCAGGAACCGGCGGTCATCTGGCCGTACATGGTGAGGCCGAGGGCCTCCAGGCGGCGGAACTCCTCCCAGTTGGCCCAGTCGCCGACCAGGTTGGAGTTGGCGATGAGGACGCGCGGCGCCCACTCGTGGGTCTGCATGACGCCGACCGGACGCCCGGACTGGACGAGCATCGTCTCGTCCTGCTTCAGCGTCCGCAGCGTGCGCACCATGGCGTCGAAGGAGCGCCAGTCCCGGGCGGCCTTGCCGGTGCCGCCGTAGACGACGAGCTTGTCGGGGTGCTCGGCGACCTCGGGGTCGAGGTTGTTCTGGAGCATCCGGAGGGCGGCTTCCTGCTGCCAGCCCAGGGCGCTCAGTTCCGTGCCGCGCGGTGCTCGTACGGGGCGGGGTCCCGACATCGTGTGCTCCTCCTGTTGCTGTCTCTATTCACATAGTCCAGTCGTGAATAGAGCTAGTCAATAGGTACCGGGTGCCATCGCCCGCGCGTCGGGAATGTTTGGCTGGAACCGTGAACGGGGGCGAGCGAGAGGGACGAGGGCACACCGTGGCACAGGAGACCGTGGAGCACGACGGCACCGACGCGCGGGAGCGGGAGGCCGCCGCGCGTGTCGCCCGGCGGGACGCCGCCGTGCGGGGCGCCGTGACCGGCGGCCTGCTCGGGCCCGACGCGCCGCTGGCCGCACTGCTGGACGTGGCGGGCATCCGGCAGTCGGCGGCGGCCCTGCACGCCGCGTTCGAGGCGGTGGTGGCGCCGGGCACCCCGGTGCTGCACGCCTTCGCGGTGAAGGCGGCCCCGCTGGTCCCCGTACTGAGCCTGCTGCACGCGGCCGGCCTGGGCGCCGAGGCGGCGAGCCCCGGCGAGCTGGCCCTCGCCCGCGCGGCCGGGGTGCCCGCCTCGCGGACCGTGCTCGACTCCCCCGCCAAGACGCCGGGCGAGCTGCGCGAGGCGCTGGCGCTGGGGGTCGCCGTCAACGCGGACAACCCGCAGGAGCTGGCCCGTATCGACGCCCTGGTGGCGGCCGGGTCCACCGGCTCCCCGCTCGGCATCCGGGTGAACCCGCAGGTGGGCGGCGGGAGCATCGGGGCGACCTCCACGGCGACGCCGACCTCGAAGTTCGGGGTGGCACTGCTGGACGAGGGGGCCAGGGAGTGGGTGGTGCGGGCGTACCTGGAGCGGCCCTGGCTGACCCGGCTGCACGCGCACACCGGCTCGCAGGG
Source organism: Streptomyces recifensis (assembly GCF_002154615.1). Classification (NCBI taxonomy): domain Bacteria; kingdom Bacillati; phylum Actinomycetota; class Actinomycetes; order Kitasatosporales; family Streptomycetaceae; genus Streptomyces; species Streptomyces recifensis. The sequence continues at coordinate 1,757 of NZ_MUNH01000284.1, read as the reverse complement.
CATCCCGCTGCCGCTGATGGCGCGGGGCGTGGCGGAGGCGTACGCGCTGGCGGAGGAGGTCAACGAGCGGGCCGGGCGGCGCCAGATCGACACCCTGGACATCGGCGGCGGGCTGCCGGTCGACTTCACGGCCGAGGCGACCGCGCCGACGTACGCGGACTACGCCCGGCTGCTGGCCGCCGAGGTGCCGGGGCTGTTCGACGGGCGGTACGGCCTGGTGACCGAGTTCGGCCGGTCGCTGCTGGCCAAGCACGGCACGGTGCTGGCGCGGGTGGAGTACGCCAAGAGCGCGGGCGGCCGGCGGATCGCGGTGACGCACGCGGGCGTGCAGGTGGCCGCGCGGACGGTGTACGCCCCCGCGCAGTGGCCGCTGCGGGTCGCCGCGTACGACGCCGGGGGTCTGCCCAAGTCCGGCCCCGAGGTGGTGCAGGACGTGGCGGGGCCGGCCTGCTTCTCCGGCGACCTGCTCGCCGAGGGGCGTTCGCTGCCCGTGCTGGAGCAGGGTGACCTGGCGGCCGTGCTGGACACCGGGGCCTACTACTTCGCCCACCACTACTCGTACAACTCCCTTGCGCGGCCGGGCATTTACGGCTTCGTGCCGGACGGGGCCGGGGGCGTGGAGTTCGCGGTGGTGCGCGAGCCGCAGACGGTGGCGGAGATCGTGGCCGAGTCCGGAGGGGCGCACGCGGACGCGCTCACCACCCTGGACGCGCCCGGCAGCCGTTGACACCGGAACTCCACGCGGAGGACAAAGGCCCACGGACAAAGGGCCCGACTTCCGTGCAACGCAGGCCAATCAACCCACGCTAGGGCGCCGGGCGCACGTTCCAACGGAAAATGCCAAAGCCCTCACCCGTCACGCACACGTTGCGTAGTGTCAGTGTCACTGAGCCGGAGACCCAGGCGGGGAGGGGAGCCCACGGTGCCCGGAATCGACGAATGCTTACTGGAAGCCATGCGGCTGCCCGGCGCCCGGGGGGCGGCGCTGGTGGACTGGACCAGCGGACTGGCCCTCGGGACGGTCGGCGAGGCGCCCGGCGGTGACCACGAGACCACGGCCGCCGAGGCCGCCGAACTGGCCCGGCTGGCCGCCGAGCACGGCGCCTTCTCGGGCGGGGAGAGCGAGGACGGGCGGCCGCCCGTCGAGGACGTGATCGTCAGCAACCACGACAGCTATCACCTGCTGCGTTTCGTGGACACGTCCTTCGACAGCAGTGTCTTCCTCCATCTGTGGGTGGGCCGCGCGGAGGGCAATCTCGCGCTCGCCCGGATCAGGCTCGGCGAGATGGCCGACCGGCTGGTGCTGGGATGACCGTGGTGGACATACCCCCGCCGCTGCCCGTGCGGGACCGGAGCGACCAGCGCGACGTGGCGGCGGGCGCGCTGTCCCCGATGCTCAGACGGCTGGCGGAGGAGGAGGCCACCGGCGTCCTCGTCCGCGAGCACGGCACGCTCTACCTGGCCCAGGGCAGAGTGGTGCACGCCGAGAGTCCGCTCGCCCCCGGCCTCGGCGTGCTCCTCACGGCCCACGGCACCCTCGCCGCGACCGCCTGGCGGCGCGCCACCGAGTACTCCACGAGCCCCGCGGACGCCGCCCGGCTGCTGCTCGACGCCGGGCTGCTCCCCGAGGGCGCGCTGGAGCTGTGCCACCTGGACGCGCTGTACGACGCCGGGTACTTCGCCCTGGCGCCGAGCAGCACACCGGGCCGGTTCCGCTACGACGGCGCGCCCCGCCTGGGCCCGCTGCCCTCGGTGCC
>NZ_MUNH01000283.1:0-9791 GCF_002154615.1 Streptomyces recifensis | reverse complement strand
GCGCGGGCCCGCGCGGCCGTGCGCTCCGAGGACAGGTCTCCTGAGGTGTGGATGACTTGCCGGGCCTCTTCGGCGGCCTGCTCTGGCTCGTTCGCGTCGGCCAGTGCCACGGCCAGCCATGATCGGTACAGCGCTACTTCCCTGGCGTGGGTGGCGTCGTACCGGCCCAGCACGTCCTGGAGGAGAGGCACCGCGCGCAGGGGCCGGCGCAGCTCGGTGAACACGCGCGCGTCCATGATCTCCAGTTCTTCGCGGCTCACCCAGTACGCCCATGACGGCGCCGGAGGCCCGTCCGCGGTGTCCACGGCGGCGTGCGCTTCACCGAGTGCGCGGAGGGCCGGCTGGGCCTCCCCGGCGTGGGTGTGCGCCCATGCCAAGCGGTCGAGGAACAGGGCGCGTGTGACGGCGGGGGCGTCCGGTCCGGCCTCTGCCACGGCCGCCCGCGTCAGGTCCAGGCCCTCGCGCTCCCGTCCGTTGTTCGACAGGTGGTAACCGAGACTGCTGGCGAGCTGCGCCACGAGCACCCCGTCTCCGGCTTGCCACGCCGCGGAAATGCCGAGCCGGTACGCCCGCTCCGCCTCCGCACCCCGGCCTGCGTCCGAGGCGATCCACCCGGCGATCTGTCCCAGCTCCCCGATCTGCGCGAGCAGGCCGCGGCCCGTGTCCTCGGAGTGCTCGGACTCGCGGTACAGCCGGATGGCCGCGCGCAGTTCCCGGAAGGCGGGGGCGATGAGGTCGCCGCCGGACAGCACGTCGTCGGCGAGCCGCAGGCCATGTACGCGAGCCGCCAGGCCGTCCACGGTAGTGGCGCCGATCCGCCGCCCGCAGGGGGCGGCCAAGGGCTCCAGGACATCACCGTCAGGCAGTAGGTCGGCCAACGTGGCCGCAACCCCTGGAAGGGTGGCGAGGGTGTCGCCCCGCGCGTAGGCGGCAGCCTGTTCCAGTTCCCTGAGCGGCACGTCGAAGACGACCCCGAGGAACGGCAGCCACGTGTCCGGGACTCGGGCGCCCCGCTCCCACCGTGAGACTTCGTTGCGGGTGATGGAGTGTGTTCCCGACGCAGCGCATAATGCGGCGGCCAACTGAGCTTGAGACCGCCCGGAGTGCCGCCGCAGTCTGGCGAGATAGGCGCCGAATTCCCGTCGCCGCTCGTTGGTGTTGCTCATACCGCCCCCTTCTGAATGCAGTGTGGCCCCTCCCTGGCCCCCTGGTTGGCTCCTCCGCCCGGTCTCACTCCCCGGTTACCTGAACGCAGAGCGCTCCGGCGACCGCGCGAACGGCCCCGGAGCTTGGCCGATCTGAGAAAGCAGACCGACATGCCGCAACCTACAACGCGGGCTCGCGAGACTGGACACCCTGGTTACAGCGAAACGTTGCCACGCAGCGGCGAGAGCGCGGCCGGCGCGCGGCGCCTCGTACGCATCGCACTGACGGCATGGGGACTGGACACCTTGGTCGACGACGCCGCCTTGGTCGTCTCGGAGTTGGTCGCCAACGCCGTGCGGCACTCCCGCCGGGAATCCATCCGCATGATGGTGGAACGCACTGCCCCGCGCACGGTCCGTGTAGCCGTCGCGGACTTCTCCCGCACGATGCCCGAAGCGCGCACTCCGAAGCACGATGACGAGGACGGACGCGGCCTTCTCCTCGTCACCTCCCTCGCAAGGACCTGGGGCACGGACGAACGGCGGTGGGGGAAGGTCGTGTGGGCGGAGCTGGAGGAGCGCGGGTGAGTATCAGCGAGTCCCCCAGGCGCAGCGCGGCCCGAGCCCACTTGTCGCAGTTGATCGACATGTTCGGTACGGACGGCTGCCTGCGGATCAGCACGCACTCTGTCTATGACACAAGCAGCTTGGCTCCGGATATTGCCTCCAAGAGCGACGAACCGGGCAACGACGAGCAGACCTGAGAGTCGCAGCTCATCTCCCGACTCGACCTCCCGCTGAACCTCGATCAGAACCGCCACAACGCGTTCCACAGGCCGCTTGCAGGGGCTACGGGCCAAGGCTCGTCAACGGGCGCGGGAGTTACCCGTCAGCTCCTAGTACTCCGGCCGGACATCGTGGTCGGCCGATCAGGGCTGTCTCCAGAACTTCGGCAAATGTGAACGTGCCCGGTGTCGGGCCGGGTGCTTTCGGGGGCGCCGGGGTGTATCAGCCCCCGCCCACAAGTGAAGGGAAAACCCTGTTCGGCGATGTCAGCGGCCTCTGTTAGCTTCATGCGGCGCGTGTGATCCACAAGCGTCAAAGATCCACAGGGGAGGGCCACTTGACCATGTTCGGAAGGACAGGCAGACGCAGACGGATGGTGGTGGGGAGCTGCGCTGCCGCGCTGCTGGTCGCGGCCGCCGGTACGGCACATGCGGTGGACAACCTGCCGCCGAAGCAGCCGCTCGTCCTGGACCTCCAGACGCAGAGCAAGGCCTGCGCCACGGGCGACGACACCCCGTACGTGCCGCAGTCGCCGAGGCTCAGCGCGATGTTGTACGACCCCGAGGAGGACAACCAGCCCAGCGAATTCAGCCCGCTCAGCGGCGAGTTCGAAGCGTGGTGGACGGACGCAGCAGGAGCGGAGCAGCGCCGCACCTACAGCACTGGCATCTTTTCGTCGGGGTCGCGTTTCTACTGGACAATGCCGGCCGACATCCCGGCTGACACGGTCGTCTCCTGGCATGTCCGCGCGAACGACGGCAAGGCGACCTCCGCGTGGAGCGATGAGGGCGACGGCTCGGTCTGCTCGTTCGTGTACGACGACGTGAACCCCGAGAAGGCGACCATCAGCTCCCCCGAGTACCCCAATCCGGACAAGGTGTTCTGGGTGGACGGGGTGGGCGTCTACGGCCACTTCACCATGGATTCTCCTTCCGACGACGTGGTGTCGTACACGTACGGCTTCATGGGAGGTCCTTACGGGACCGTCTCCGCGGAGCGGCCAGGCGCAGCTGCGACCATTCCGTACCTGCCGCTCACTTCAGGGCCCAAGTCGCTGACGGTCCGCGCGATCGACCGGTCGGGCCGGAGCAGCGGCGAATCGTCCTACCACTTCAACGTGAAGGCCGGGCATGCCCCTGTCGCCCGCTGGAAGCTGGACGACCCGGCAGGCTCCCGTTCGGCCTCCGCCGAGGCGGGCACCGCGGCACGTGCCGGCACCGGCGTGACCTTTGGCGGCCCCGCGCCCGCGGGTACCGGAGCCACCGCCACCGTCAGCCTTGACGGCAGCGGCCACGGCTTTCTCACCCCTGACGCGCCGGCCACCGACATCAGCAAGACCTTCGCCGTGAGCGCCTGGGTGCGGCCCGCCGAGACCGGCCGGAACATGACCGGCGCCAGTCAGGACGCGGACGGGAAGCCCGGCTTCAGCCTCGGGCTTCGCAGCCATGACCCCGGCCCCGTCTGGTCGTTCGCGATCGCGGGCGCGCGGGTGTCCGGTGGCGCGCCGGAGACCGGCGAGTGGGCCCATCTGCTGGGGCTGTACGACGCGGAGACAGGTCGTGCGCAGCTGTACGTCAACGGCCATGAGGTCGGCACCGCGGCAGAGGCGAAGCCCGCCGCGACGGCCGGCCCGTTCCAGATCGGACGTGCCCGCGGGACGACCGGCTACCGTGACCGGTGGCACGGTGACATCGGTGATGTACAGGTCCACGACCGGGTCGTGGTGCCGGGTGAGGCAGCCGAACTGGGAGGGCGCAAGCCGAAGCTGCTCGGCCACTGGTCGCTGGAGAACGCGGCGGACGGTGTGAGTCCCGAGCAGTCGGACGGCGCCCCGCTGCGGCTCAGCACAGGAGCGTCGATCTATCGCGGCTCCGACAATTCCTGCATCCCCGACCTCGACCCCGACTGCACCTACGTACCGCCGCCGCTCGCCGGCGACGGGCATCTGCGCCTGGACGGCGAGACCGGGTACGCCGCTGCCGACGGGCCCGTCGTGGACACCGGGGACAGCTTCACCATCGGCGTCGTCGTTCGCCTCGCGGACTCCGAGCCGACCCACCCGATGACAGTGCTCTCACAGGCCGGCGAGCACACCGACGCGTTCAAGGTGCGCTACGAGCCGTCCACGTACAGCTGGCAACTGGTCATGCCGGAGAAGGACGAGGCCGGAGCCCCCGAGAGGGTGGTGTCCCAGATCACGGGCGCGGACGGCGGCGAGGGACAGGGTCATCGACTCGCCGTGGTCTACGACGACGGGACCGACACGATCAAGCTCTACCTCGACGGGTATACGAACGACGAGGCGACCGCGACCCTCCCCAACGGCTGGCACAGCACCGGGGCCCTCCAGATCGGCCGGGGCAAAGCCGGTGACGGCTGGGGCGAGTACCTCCACGGCGACGTGGACGAGGTGCAGGCATACTCCGGTGCGCTGCGGGACGAAGACGTGACCGGCCTGGGCTGGACCACGGATCCCTGCCTGTGCTGATCTTTTCGGGCTGAGTCCAAAGCTCTCCCTCTCCGATGGCCCGCCGAAACCCCGGTTCCGGCGGGCTATCGGGCTGTTGCAGGCTCGGCGAGGACAGCGTCTTCGCAACCAAGCTGAACGGGGCCGCCCGCTGGTGCGTGAGGTCAGGTCAGCTCGGGCAGGTCAGGAAGCGATGAGACGGGTTGTGAAACCGTCCCGGACGAGGGATTCGTAGGCGTCCCGCACGTCTTCGGGGACCTCCTGTTCGATGGCGAAGCCGAGCTTTGGGTACTCGATGATCCGCTGGAGGTCGCCGACGAGCATGTCCAGGACGAGCTTTTCGTCGCCGATGGACTTCAGGTAGTCGTCGAACTCCAGGGGCTCCGACGCGCAGAGGAATTCGACGCCGGGCCACAGCTTGCGGGCGGTCGCGTATGACCGGCGTTCCATGTAGGGCTTGCAGATGAGCATCACCATGGTCGGGGTGATGCCGGCGGCGGCCAGGACCTCGCGGGAGAGGGTGATGTTCTGCCCGGTGTTGCCGGCGTTCGGTTCCAGCAGGATCGCTCCGGCGGGGACCCCGAGGCCGAGGGCGTGCTCGCGGAAGTGGACGGCCTCGCCGCGCGGGAACACCCTGATGGTGGTGGGGCTGTTGCCTCCGGTGAAGACGAGAGCGGGGAACAGCCCGGCGCGGTACAGCTTGGCGGCGTGGGTGGCGACGCCGAGGTCGTGACTGCCCAGGCCGATCGCCACGTCGACGGGGCGCGGCTGGTGGTGCAGCTGGTGGTAGTCCCAGATCCGCGCAGCCCGGTGCCACTGGTCCTCGGTGATGGTCTGCTGGTTGTCGCTCACGGCTCTCTCCCTGTCACCGTCGCAGGGGGCCGGCCGGCCCCTCGCTCATGGCCCTGACGCCCTCGATGCTGCGCAACTGGTGCACGAGTCCGTACCGCGCGGCCGTGTGAGTGGCCTGATCGAGGACGCGGAGCCCATCATCGCGGGTCGCGGTGTCGGAGAGCAGGATGTGACCGTGGGCGGTGTCCAGCCGGACGCGCTCCATCGGCGAGTCGGTGTTGCCACTGCCACGGGCGACGTCGATGAAGTGCAGAGCTTGGTCCAGGTCGCCGGCGCCACGGCGGGCCAGAGCGACCTTCTGGTGGGCCACCGACCAGTCGTCGGGCTCGGTGAGATCCTCGAAGTCGCGGATCGCGGCCCGCATGACGTGGGTCGCGTAGTCATGCCGACCGTTCTTGCTCAGCGCCGTACCCACCCACAGGCGAGCCCTGGCGCGGTCTCTGCGGGAGAGCCGGTCGTCGACGGCGAGGGTCTCGTAGTGGCGGGCGGCGGTCTCCAGCTTGCCGGACATCTCCGTGATCACGGCGAGGGAGAGGTCCAGCTGCGCGATCCGCCGAGGGATGCCGAGCTGGACGAAGACCGCGCGAGCCCCGGCGTAGGAATGCTGTGCGGACAGCGGGCCGAGTAAGCAGCCCTGGTCGCGTTTCAAGTCACCGAGCAGCGCGGTCGAGCGGGCGAAGAGGTACAGGCCCTTGTCGTCCAGTTCCCGGGCCTGGAAACGGACCAGCCAACGGTTGAGCAGAGTGTCGGCGAAGGCGAACTTCTGACGGGAGAGCGCGACGCCGACGCGGTCCAGGTCCTCGGCCCACGACTCGTACTCCCAGAGCCGGGGGCCGGTGCCGGCGGCGGGCTGTGCAAGATGCCGCGCCGGGCCGGCCATCTCGGACAGGAGCGTCTCGAAGCGCACGTGGACGGAGACGTCCGCGCGTCCCAGAGCGGTGTCGAGCATGGCCTGGGTATCGGGTCTGGGCGCGGTTCCGGCGCGCTTGCTCTCCCACTTCGAGACGGTAGCGACGGCGACGCCGAGGTGCTCGGCGAAGGCCCGCACGCTCAGACGCAGGGCGAGACGGAGCGCCCTGGTCTCCAGGCCGGTCCAGTGGTGCACGGTCGCCACACGTCACTCCCTTCCACCACCATCGAAGCAGAACGGGTGCGGACGGCGGGACGAAAGTGGAACGGAAGTAGAACGGCCGGTGATTGGCCACAGATTCGGTGACATCCATGCTCGGAACATGTCGCAACCCACCACGCGGCCTCGTCCGACCGGGCACCCCGGTTACAGCGAGACGCTGCCGCGCGTCCCCGAAAGCGCCAGGACCGCCCGTCGTTTGGTGCGTGCCGCCCTCTCCGCCTGGGAGCTGAACGACCTGACGGACGACACTCTCCTGATCGTCTCCGAACTGGTGGCCAACGCCGTACGGCACGCCCGGCGCAACTCGATCCGCGTGATGGTGGAACGCCGGGCACCGCGCACGGTCCGCGTTGCTGTGGCGGACTTCTCCCATGACCGGCCCGAGCCAAGCCCGACCACGGCTGACGCGGAAGACGGGCGCGGGCTCTTCCTCGTGATGACGCTCGCCACGAACTGGGGCACGGACGAGCGGCGCTGGGGGAAGGTCGTGTGGGCGGAACTGGAGGGACACAGGTGACCGACGGGACCCCCACGCGCAGCATGGCTCGCGCCCACCTGTCCCAGCTGGTCCACCTGTTCGGCACGGACGGATGCCTACGGATCAGCACGGCGTCGGCCCACGTCGTGGGGGGCTCGACTTCGGATGGTGTCCTCGACTGCGACGAACCGGGTGACGACGAGCAGGCCTAGAGGACTACTTGGACACAGACAGCTGAGGGTGCGCCGCGCGAGCGCCGACCGTCGAGGTTGAAGGGGCACAGCTCCCTCACGGACCGGTCAGGGGTGGTGCCCATCGACCAACCAGGCGCCTTCTAAGCGCTTGGCCGCAGGTTCGAGTCCTGCCGGGGGCGCGTCTTCCAGCCGTCCCTCCGGGGAGGGCTTTTTGCTGGTCAGGCGGGGTTGCAGTGGTCATGACGAGGCCCCGTCCTCTCCCCCGACGATCGCAGGAAGACTCCGGGGCCGTCCGGCTGTCACCGGGTTCTGGCGGGTGGCCGTGTCGAATACGTGTCGAAGTTTCGGGAGCTCCGTCAGCCGACATCCGGCCGCTCGGGCAGATCTCCGGCAGCCTGCAGTCCCCGTTAACGATCGGGCCCTATCGGCGCCCAAGGGTGCCCCCGAGCGTTGGGCGCGCGCCCACCAGGCTGCCCGCCATCCGAAATGGGAATCGAGTCGGCAGGCCCAGGGCCGAGCCCTTCGTGACGCTGGTGGACAACTGATCGCGCGGGACGCACTAACTCAGCGAAGACACGGTGACATCGGTGATCTTGGCGGTCACCTTCGTCAGACGGCCAGGAGTTGTGATCGAGACCGGGTCGTATGTGAGCTGATCTTGATCGGTCAGCTCCATCGTCTCGATGACGGGCCCACTCTCGTCACCACGGACCTCATAGGTGATGGAGAGAGTCTTTTCGGGGTCCAGTGACGTCACGCTGAGGTACGACAAGTGGGGTTCCACCGTGATATTGCACCCGGCGCTGCCGAAACACTGCTTCTCAGTGGTCTTGAGGGTCAGCTCGAAGTCCTTCGACGTGGGGCTGTCGTTGTAGCTCTCCTGGGCCTCTGCGGCCACGTCGGCGGGGTCTTCGACGGGCGCCGCCGGCGACGACGCGGCAGACGTTGGGCGGGGACCCGCCGACTCCCGGCTGGAACCGGAGACGAGCAGTGCGGTGATCCCGGAGGAGACAGCCGCGACGATCACGGCCCCAACGATCATCGCGATCACCGTGCGCCTGCGGGTGCGCTCCGGTGTCGCCGGCGGCACAGGCGGTACGGGCGGCATCTCCGGGATGGCCCCAGTTTTTTCTTCCACGTCATGTTCCCTTGTGACTCTCAAGGCGCCATGTGGCTCGGTTTTTGATGGACAGACATACGGGGAACAGGCCGTGACTGAAGCGCGACGGCTCGCCCGTTTTCGAAATAGCGTGAGGTGGCAGACTGGGACACGAGCGGGCCACTACAAGCTGCTCTGACGGCGCCAGATCGGCGTGTCCGCCCCATTGTGTTCAGGTACATCGACACGCAGACGCAAGAAGGCAGTTCGAGGATCAACCGGGTCGCCCGAACCTTGAGGCGAAGGACCTACAGCAGCTACGGGACGGTGACGCAGGCCGCTCGACCTCCGCAGCGGCGCCACCCTCCAGGGGCCAGCGCGATGCGCCGCCGATGGAGAACGAGCCGTGAAGAGGGACGCACCGACGCGGCCCCCTTACCACGCGCCTCGGGTGGCTACTTACCCACGCGGATCTTCTCGTTGTCGAGCAATGCGGTGTGCGTCGTTGCAACGAGCATTAGCAAAACGAGCAAGAGACCGGCCCAGTTCTTCGGGTCGTTGCCGGACACGGCGGTGGAGAAGACCAATACGCCCACCTCGACCACAACATAGACGGCGGCCAGCCAGGGCTTGATGACACCCTTAACGGCGGCTACGACGAACGGCACCGCGGCGAGCAGACTGAAACTAACCAAAGGCACAAGCGTCCAGATCACCTGGGCGACTCTTGACCCAAACATTCGGGGTCGAGCCGGAGTGATCGGCGAGTTGATGTACGGGTTCGGGCTGTACGCCATCGGTGTCCCCCAAGTCCGTTGCGCGACTCAGCCAGTGTGAGGGAGATGTGTTGGTTAAGTGAACAACAAATTGTCATTGTGTCAGATCTGTGACTCAGGCGGTCGGGTCTACTAGCTAACTCAGCTGGCCATCTCCGCCACGTGGCTCCTAGGGCCTGTTGCGAAAGTGGATCTTGTTTGTCGATGATCACGTCCTGTGGGACGTGGGGATCTGACGAACGGGCAGTGGGCCAGGCTGGAGCCGCTGATGCCGCTGGGCATCAGGCCGGGTCGTCCGCAGGTGTGGACGCGGCGGCAGCTGATAGACGGCATACGGTGGCGGACCCGGACCGGCGCGCCCTGGCGCGACGTTCCGGAACGCTATGGGCCGTGGGACCGGGTCTACGACCTGTTCCGGCGCTGGCAGCGGGACGGTACCTGGGCGAGGATCCTCACCCAGCTCCAGGCCGAGGCCGACGCCAAGGGCCTGATCACCTGGGACGTAAACGTCGACTCCACCGTGTGCCGGGCCCACCAGCACGCCGCCGGAGCGGCGAAAAGGGGGACCTCCAGAAGGAACCGCCCGGCGGCGTCTTCGTCGAGCCGGCCGACCACGCACTCGGACGATCCCCCGGCGGACTGACCAGCAAGAGTCACCTCGCGGTCGAGCAGGGGCAGAAGCCCTTGTCCGTCGTGGTCACGGCCGGGCAGCGGGGCGATTCCCCGCAGTGCAAAGGGGTCCTGCAAGCCATCCGGGTCCCGAGGCTGGGGCTCGGCAGGCCGCGCAAGCGTCCCGACCGGGTCCGGGCTGACAAGGCGTACGACTCCCGCGACAACCGCGCCTACCTGCGCAGACGCGGGA
>NZ_MUNH01000282.1:0-5110 GCF_002154615.1 Streptomyces recifensis | reverse complement strand
GACGACGATCATCGCGCTCATCGACGCCGTCTGCATCACCGTCGGCCTGCTGATCCTGCGCGTACCCGGCGCGGTGGGCCTCGGCGCGCTCGTCTTCGTCTCCGCCTACATCCCCTACCTCGGCGCCTTCCTCTCCGGCGCGGTCGCCGTCCTGGTCGCCCTCGCGGACCGGGGTTTCGTGATCGCGCTCTGGGCGCTCGGGGTGGTGCTCGCGGTCCAGGTGCTGGAGGGGCACGTACTCCAGCCGGCCATCCAGAGCCGCACCGTGCAGATGCACCCGGCGGTGGTGATGCTGACGATCACCGCGGGCGCCTCCGTCGCGGGCATCCTCGGCATGCTCCTCGCCGTCCCCCTGACCGCGGCCGTCTTCGGCGTCGTCCAGGAACTCCGCGAGCGGTACGGCACCCCGGACGAGCAGCCCTAGCCCCCCTGGACCGCGCCGTCCGCCTCGTCCGCGGCGCCGTCCTCGGGGCGCTCGTACAGCTCGAACCAGATGCTCTTGCCCTCGCCGCGCGGCTCGACCCCCCAGGCGTCGGCGAGCATCTCGATCAGCATCAGGCCGCGCCCGGAGGAGGCCAGTTCGCCCGGACGGCGTTTGTGCGGGAGGTCGTCGCCGCCGTCGGTGACCTGGACGCGCAGCCGGCGCTGGTCGTGCTCGCCGAAGATCTCCGCGAGCAGCAGGGCGTCGTCGTCGGTGTGCACCAGCACGTTGGTGATCATCTCCGAGACCAGCAGCACCGCCGCGTCCACCTGCTCGTCCGGCATCCAGTCGTGCAGCAGCTCACGCAAGTGCTGGCGGGCCTCCGCGATCCGCTCCGGCGCGTCCTGCGCCACCGACAGCAGCGTGCTGCGCTCCCGGGTCCGCTCGGTGGCCGCCGGGCCGCTGAGTCCCCAGCTCTCCCCGGAGCGGAACAGCAGCAGCACCGCGATGTCGTCCTCGCGGCGGTCGGTCAGCGGGCCGGGGGTGTGGTACGAGGACGGCCCGTGCACCCCCTGCACCAGCGCGTCCGCGAGCCCCTCGAGACCGGTCTCGCGCTCCGACTCCTTGGCGCCGTACCGCTCCAGGATGGCCCGGATGCGCCGCCAGCCGCTCTCCATGTCATGGCCGCCGGTCTCGATGAGGCCGTCGGTGCACAGCATCATCGTCTCGCCGGGCTCCAGCGTGAACCGGGTCGTCGGGTAGTCCCCGTCCGGGTCGACGCCGAGCGGCAGGCCGCCCGCGGTGGGCCTGAGCACCACCGTGCCGTCGGGCAGGCGGATCACCGGCTCGGGGTGCCCGGCGCGGGCCACCTCCAGGCGCCCGGTCGCCGGGTCGACCTCCGCGTACAGACAGGTGGCGAAGCGCACGTCGGTCATGTGCTCGTCGTGGGTGATGCCGTGCAGGAAGCGGGAGGCGCGGGAGAGCACCGCGTCCGGGCGGTGCCCCTCGGCCGCGTACGCCCGCAGCGCGATCCGGAGCTGGCCCATCAGGCCGGCCGCCCGTACGTCGTGCCCCTGCACGTCCCCGATGACCAGCGCGAACCTGCCGCCCTGCGCGGTGGTTGGGGAGATCCCGCCGGGCAGCGGGATCATGTCGTACCAGTCGCCGCCCACCTGGAGGCCGCCACCGGTCGGGATGTAGCGCGCGGCCACGCCCATGCCGGGGATCTCCGGGAGCAGCGAGGGCATCATCGACCGCTGGAGCCCCTCGGACAGCTCCCGCTGGGTCTCCGCGTCGCTCGCCCGCGTCAGCGCCTGGGCCAGCATCCGGGCGACCGTGGTCAGCACCGCCCGCTCGTCCGGGGTGAACGCCACCCGGTCGCTGAACGCCGCCATCCACGCGCCCCGCGTCCGCCCGCCCAGCGTCAGCGGCAGGAACGCCCACGAGCATCGTCCGAACCGCTCGGCCAGCGGCCAGGTGGTCGGATAGCGGTCCCGGTACTCGCCGGGCGAGGACAGATAGACCGCCTGGCCGGTGCGGACCACCTCCGCGGCCGGATAGTCCGTGGTTAGCGGCATCTGGCTGAAGGGGCCGCTGTCGGTGGAGAGGTAGCCGTGCTGGCCGATGATCGTCAGCCGGTCGCCCTCCACGCCGAACACCGCGAGCCCGTCCGGGGTGAAGCCCGGCATGGACAGCGTGGCCGCGACCCGCAGCACCTCCGCCGTCGACCGCGCCTCGGCCAGCGCCCGGCCCGCGTCCAGCAGGAACGCCTCGCGGGAGCGCCGCCAGTCCCCGGTGATCGCGCTGCGCGCCGAGGACGTGCCCGGCGCCGGCTCGATCACCTCCTGAAGCGTGCCGACCAGCTCGTACGCCCGCCGTTCCCGGTCGTAGGCGGGCTTCGACCTGCTGCGCACGACCCGGACGGTGCGGCCCTCCGCGTCCACCACCCGGATGCGCACCTCGGCGAGCGTGCCGCGGGCCACGGCGAGCGGGATGACGCCGGTGATCTCGTGCCAGTCGGAGGGGTGCATCCGGGCACGGGCCTGGTTCTCGGTGAGGGTGGTGGGGCGGGCCGGCAGCCCCAGCAGCCGCGCCGCCTCCGCGTCCACGGTGACCATCTCCGTGGCCGTGTCCCACTGCCAGAGCCCCGTGGCGAGGGAGACGAGGACATCCCCCAGGGACGGCAGTGGCTCACCTGTGCGCATTGCCCCACTTTAAGAAGGTCGTCCCCACTACGGCCACCCTGGTTCGGCCAGTGGTAATGGTGGGGAGCCGATCATGGGGTGCCCGGTACCCTTGATGGGTCCGGGCCCCGTGCCCGTTCTGGCCGGGGAGAGCACAGCCCGGCGAAGAACCCCCAACGAAGGACGATGAACGACGATGCATCGGTACAGGTCCCACACCTGCGGCCAGCTCCGCGCCTCCGACGTCGGTACCGACGTCCGGCTGAGTGGCTGGCTGCACAATCGGCGCGACCTGGGCGGCATCCTCTTCATCGATCTGCGTGACCACTACGGCATCACGCAGCTCGTGGCCCGCCCCGGCACCCCCGCGTACGCGGCGCTGGACTCCATCACCAAGGAGTCCACGGTCCGCGTCGACGGCCGCGTCGTCTCACGTGGAACCGAGAACGTGAACCCCGAGCTGCCCACCGGCGAGATCGAGGTCGAGGTCGCGGAGGTCGAGCTGCTGGGCGCCGCCGCCCCGCTGCCCTTCACGATCAACGCCGAGGACGGGGTCAACGAGGAGCGGCGCCTGGAATACCGCTTCCTGGACCTGCGCCGCGAGCGCATGCACCGCAACATCATGCTGCGCACGGCGGTCATCTCGGCCATGCGCCAGAAGATGTCCGCGATGGGCTTCAACGAGATGGCCACGCCGATCCTGTCCGCCACCTCGCCCGAGGGCGCCCGCGACTACGTCGTGCCCTCGCGCGTCCACGCGGGCCGTTTCTACGCGCTGCCCCAGGCCCCGCAGCAGTTCAAGCAGCTGCTGATGATCTCCGGCTTCGACCGGTACTTCCAGATCGCGCCGTGCTTCCGTGACGAGGACGCGCGTGCCGACCGTTCGCCGGGTGAGTTCTACCAGCTCGACGTCGAGATGAGCTTCGTCGAGCAGGAGGACGTCTTCCAGCCGATCGAGAAGCTCATGACCGAGCTGTTCGAGGAGTTCGGCGGCGGCCGCCACGTCACCTCGCCCTTCCCGCGCATCCCGTTCCGCGAGGCGATGCTCAAGTACGGCTCCGACAAGCCGGACCTGCGCGCCAAGCTGGAGCTCGTGGACATCACCGACGTCTTCGAGGGCTCGGCGTTCAAGGCGTTCGCCGGCAAGCACGTGCGGGCCCTGCCGGTGCCGGACGTCGCGGGCCAGAGCCGCAAGTTCTTCGACGGCCTCGGCGAGTTCGCCGTCTCGCAGGGCGCGCAGGGCCTGGCCTGGGTGCGCGTCGGCGAGGACGGTTCGCTGACCGGCCCGATCGCCAAGTTCCTCACCGAGGACAATGTCGCCGAGCTGACCAAGCGCCTGTCGCTGGCCCCCGGCCACGCGGTGTTCTTCGGCGCGGGCGAGTTCGACGAGGTCTCCAAGATCATGGGCGCGGTGCGCGTCGAGGCGGCCAAGCGCGCGGACCAGTTCGAGGACGGCGTCTTCCGTTTCTGCTGGATCGTCGACTTCCCGATGTACGAGCGGGACGAGGAGACGGGGAAGCTCGACTTCTCCCACAACCCGTTCTCGATGCCGCAGGGCGGCCTGGAGGCCCTGGAGACCCAGGACCCGCTGGACATCCTGGGCTGGCAGTACGACATCGTCTGCAACGGTGTGGAGCTCTCCTCCGGCGCCATCCGGAACCATGAGCCGGACATCATGCTCAAGGCGTTCGAGATCGCGGGCTACGACCGGGACACGGTCGAGGACAAGTTCGCCGGTATGCTCCGCGCGTTCCGCTTCGGCGCCCCGCCGCACGGCGGCATCGCCCCCGGTGTGGACCGCATCGTCATGCTCCTCGCCGACGAGCCCAACATCCGCGAGACCATCGCCTTCCCGCTCAACGGCAACGCCCAGGACCTCATGATGGGCGCCCCGACCGAGCTGGACGAGTCCCGCCTGCGCGAGCTGCACCTGAGCATCAGGAAGCCGCAGCCGAAGTAGTAAGCGGTGCGTGTGAGACGGCCCGGCCCCCCTGGGGAGCCGGGCCGTCTCTATTCCTCGACCTCGTCCGGAGAGGCGCCGTCCTCCAGCAGCCGTTCCGCGATGTCGTCGGACCAGTGCTGGGCCCAGGTGCGCAGGGGGCCGACCTCTTCACGGGGAAGGCCGTAACGGAGGAACTCGAAGTCGGAGTAGAAGTCGGTGCCGGTGAGGCGGGACTGGAGGGTGGGGAGGTCGAAGGCGTCGTGGGCGTGCCTGCGGCCCAGTTCCTCCAGCTCGGGCAGCGAGTAGCGCTCGGCGGCGGCGCGGGCGTCGATCAGGTCCACGGCGGCTCCCCGGTCGTACAGCGCCCGGATCTTCGTACCGACGGCGTCCGCGAGGGAGAGGGCGGGTCCGTACGGGGTCAGCTGGGGCGGCTGCCAGAAGGCTTCCTTGTGCAGCGCGAGGTCGACGTCCTCCCCGCTGCGCGGATCACCGACGACGAGCTGACCGGTGAGCACCCCGACCCCCGTCACCCTCACGGGCCGCCCCCGAGCCTCCAGGGCGGCC
>NZ_MUNH01000281.1:0-525 GCF_002154615.1 Streptomyces recifensis | reverse complement strand
GCCGCCGGGACCAGGACGCGCAGCGTGCCGCGCACCAGGTCGGCCCAGAAGTTGCCCAGTTCGCCGGAGCGGGACCGGGCGAAGCCGCGGACCAGGGCGACCGCGACGGCCATGCCCACGGCGGCGGACACGAAGTTCTGCACCGCGAGCCCCGCCGTCTGCACGACATGGCCCATGGTCTGTTCGCCGTAGTACGACTGCCAGTTGGTGTTGGTGACGAAGGAGACGGCGGTGTTGAAGGACTGCGCCGGGTTCACCGGGGAGAAGCCCAGTGAACCGGGCAGCACCCCCTGGAGCCGCTGGAGCAGGTAGAGGAAGAGGACACCGGCGACGGAGAAGGCGAGCACCCCGCGCAGATAAGCCGGCCAGCGCATCTCGGTGTCGGGGTCGGCGCCGACGGCCCGGTAGATCCAGCGCTCGACACGCAGATGACGGCGCGAGGAGTACACCGTGGCCATGTAGCCGCCGGCGGGCGCGTGGACGAGGGCCAGCGCGCCGATGAGGGCGAGGAGCTGGAGCACGCCC
>NZ_MUNH01000280.1:0-1779 GCF_002154615.1 Streptomyces recifensis | reverse complement strand
GTGACCGCCGAGAACGTCGTCGGCCTGGTCGTGGCCGTCGCCCTGCTGGGCTATCTCGTCCTCGCCCTGATCTTCCCGGAGAGGTTCTGAGAACAGACATGGGTTCCGTACTCGCGGGCGTGCTCCAGCTCCTCGCCCTCATCGGCGCGCTGGCCCTCGTCCACGCGCCCGCGAGTACGGAACCCATGTCTGTTCTCAGAACCTCTCCGGGAAGATCAGGGCGAGGACGAGATAGCCCAGCAGGGCGACGGCCACGACCAGGCCGACGACGTTCTCGGCGGTCACAGCTTCGTCACCCCCTTGGCGACGAGTGCCACCAGCGCGAAGGCCGCGAGCACGGTGACGACGAAGGCCAGGTCGGCCATCTTGGGTCTCCTGAACGGACTGGGGTCGAAAGGGAACGCTTCGAGGAAACCCCTGCTCCAGGGGGTCGGGGCCCCACGTTGACGCCTCTCATACGGGCAGGGGCTCGGCCTTGACGGCTTCCTGACGGGGGGCGCGCGGCGAGCGCGGCGATGGGCGTGCGCTTCCCCCGATCGAACGAGTTTGAGAACGGCGACCCTTGGCGGGCCGGGCCGAGCGGGGGACGGGAACACGCGTTCCGGAAATTGCCTCGCCGGAGCCGTGACGAGGCCGGTGTCCGGCGCGTTTTTAGAGCACCAGTTCACTTCCCGCTCGGATGGAGGAGATCGACGACATGAGTACGTTCGCCCCCGGTTCCGCCCAACCGGCCTGCCCGGAGCCGTACGCCGCCGCGGAGTCGACCGGTACCGATGGGCTGCGTGTTCCCCGGCAGGTCTTCTCGAAGGCACCGGAGGGGGGCGGTACCGAGTTGAACATCGTCGGCGTCCATCTGTACGCCGAGGACGGCGGCGGCCGTGTCCTGCTCGGGCTGCGCCACCCGGACGCGGCCTTCGCGGGGTCCACCTGGCACTTCCTGGCCGGGCACTGCGAGCGGGAGTCGGCCGTCGCGTGCCTGGTGCGGGAGGCGTACGAGGAGGCCGGGCTGGTGATCGACCCCGTCGACCTGGAGCTGGCCCATGTGGTGCACCTGCTGGACGGACCGAGCGCGCGCCCGCGCCTGCAACTGGTCTTCCGCGCCCGCCGCCTGGGCGGGACACCGCGGCTGAGGGAGCCGGACAAGTGCCTCGCCTGGCGCTGGTGGGACCCGGACGCGCTGCCGGAACCGCTCGTGTCCTACGCCCGCACGGCCATCGACGGCATCCGGGCGGGCCGTACCTACTCGGAGTCGGGCTGGGGCCCGGCATGAGCGCCCCCCAGCGGCACACCGTGCCGGTCGACGTGCATCTGATCCTGCGTCGGGAAACCGGCGCCGGCCCGGAGGTACTGGTGTCACGCCGGGCCGGGGCGGTGTACGCGGCCGGGCTCTGGCATCTGCCGTCCGGCCACCTGGACGGCCCGCACGAGGACGTGGTCGACGCGCTGATCCGGGAGGCGCGCGAGGAGACCGGTGTCGTCATCGACCGGGCCGACGTGCGCGCGGCCGTCACCGTCCACCATCGCGGGCCCGGCGGTTCGGCCCGCGTCGGCTTCCTCTTCGAGGTGCGTCGGTGGGCGGGTGAGCCACGGGTCATGGAGCCGGACGTCTGCGACGCCATGACCTGGGTCCCGCTGGACGCGCTGCCCGCCGCGACGGTGGCGTACTGCCGGGCCGGCCTGGACGCGTACCGGGCCGGGGAGCACCTGGCCGTGCACTTCCAGCGGCCGGGCGACCCGGTCGCCCACGACCCGGCGGCCGACCGGCTCCAGATCGTCCCC
>NZ_MUNH01000279.1:0-8680 GCF_002154615.1 Streptomyces recifensis | reverse complement strand
GAGGATCGCCGGTGCGAGGGGGTGGGGAGGGCCCGGCCTTCCCCACCCCCTTCTCCGTGCTCTTCTCCGGGCGCACGGGCGGGTCCGGTGGGGTGCGGGGCCCCTTAAGGTGAGACACATGAACGATCGCATGGTGTGGATCGACTGCGAGATGACCGGCCTCTCGCTGTCCGACGACGCGCTCATCGAGGTGGCCGCCCTCGTCACCGACTCCGAGCTGAACGTGCTCGGTGAAGGGGTGGACATCGTCATCCGCCCGCCGGACTCCGCGCTGGAGACGATGCCGGAGGTGGTGCGCCAGATGCACACCGCGTCCGGGCTGCTGGACGAGCTGGCCGGGGGTACGACGCTGGCCGACGCCGAGGCGCAGGTGCTCGCGTACATCCGTGAGCACGTCAAGGAGCCGGGCAAGGCCCCGCTGTGCGGCAATTCCGTCGGCACCGACCGCGGCTTCCTGCTGCGCGACATGCCGGCCCTGGAGGCCCACCTCCACTACCGGATCGTCGACGTCTCCTCGATCAAGGAGCTGGCCCGGCGCTGGTACCCGCGTGCCTACTTCAACAGCCCGGAGAAGAACGGCAACCACCGGGCGCTGGCCGACATCCGCGAGTCCATCGCGGAGCTGCGCTACTACCGCGAGGCCGTCTTCGTCCCGCAGCCCGGCCCGGACTCCGACACCGCCAAGTCGATCGCCGCGAAGTACGTCCTGCCGCCCGCGTAGCCCCCTGGGAACGCGTGCGCGGAAACGTGTGCGCGAGCACCCCCCGGGACCCTGTAGACTTCTTCTCGGCCGGTCGGGGAAACGACAAGTTCCACCGCCGGTCGTGGTGGGTGTAGCTCAGCTGGTAGAGCACCTGGTTGTGGTCCAGGAAGTCGCGGGTTCAAGTCCCGTCACTCACCCTGATCGACTGTGGGGCCGTTCCGTTTCGACGGAGCGGCCCCACAGTCGTATCCGCGGCCGATCCCGGCGGGCGGAGCCTACGGTTTGTGGGTCACCCAGAGCGCTTCCGCGGGCCAGCGGTGTGCCCAGTCGGGTGGGTCGGTCCTGTTGTAGCCGTTGAGCGTGCCGGGGTCGGGCCGCGGCTCGATGAGGTCGTCGATGACGAGACCCGCGCCGCGCAGGACCCGGACCCAGTCGCCGTAGGTGAGCTGGTAGCTGGCCGCGCCGTCGCCCTCGGCGATGGTGTCCAGCCCGAAGTAGTCCTGCCGCAGTGTCGTGGTCACGCGGCCGGCGGCTTCGTCGTAGCAGGCTTCGAACCACGGGCTCGCGACGTTGAACACCAGGCGGCCGCCCCGGCGCAGCACGCGGGCGGCCTGCGGGACCGCCAGGTGCGGGGGCGCCCAGCTGAGCCCGCCGAAGTCGCAGAACACCAGGTCGAAGCTGTCGGCGGCGAAGGGGAGCCGTTCGGCGGCGCCCTGCACCAGCGGGTAGCGGTGAGCTCCCCTCGCACGGGCCGCCGCGTCGAGTTGTGCCTCGGACAGATCGACCCCGACCACGTCGGCCCCCTCGGCGGCAAGCGCCCTGGACCACTGCCCGGCACCGCAGCCCAGTTCGAGGACGCGCTTGCCGGTGACGTCCCCCAGGGCCCGCAGGTGCGCGTCGGGGATGGAGTACATGCCCCACAACCGGGGCGCGGCGCCGATCCGCGGGTCGTGCTTCTGCTGGTACGTACCGCTGATCCGATTCCAGAGCCGCCGGTTGGCGGGGATGCTGTCCACGCCCCGACTCCAGCACTGCCCGCCAGGGCCGGTCAACGCCATTACCGCACCCGGTCCGGCCGAGAGCGCCAAGGGGCGGGGCGGTCGGATTCGAACCGACGCCCCTACGACGACTCCCGCCCCACCAGCTCCGTGGCCAGCACCGCGTGCCGCCTCTCCAGCCCCCGCGTCCCCGCCGGACGGCGGTCCGCTATCTCCGACAGGAGGAGGTCGATCATCGCCCGGCCCATTTCCTCTATCGGCTGCCGGACGCTGGTCAGGGGCGGGTCCATGTGGCGGGCGATGGCGGAGTCGTCGTAGCCGACGAGGGCCACGTCGTGGGGGATGCGGCGGCCCGCTTCGCGGAGGCAGTGACGGGCGCCGGCCGCGGTGACGTCGGAGGCGGCGAAGACGGCGTCGAGGTCGGGGCGGCGGGAGAGGAGGGCGGACATGGCGCGGCGGCCGCCCTCCTCGGTGAAGTCGCCCGGTTCGACGAGGAGTTCGTCCACCTCCAGGCCCGCCCCGCGCAGCGCGTCCCGGTAGCCGTCGACGCGGCGCTGGGCGCCGTAGACGTCGGGGCGGCCGGTGATGTGGGCGATGCGGCGGCGGCCGCGGGCGATGAGGTGCTCGACGGCGGAGCGACCGCCGCCGTAGTTGTCGGAGTCGACCGAGGTGAGCGTCTCCCCCGCCGACCGGGGCCCGCTGATCACGGCCGGGATCTCCAGCCGGTCCAGCAGATCCGGCAGCGGGTCGTCGGCGTGCACGGAGACCAGGAGGACACCGTCGACACGGTGGGCGGAGAGGTAGTCGGCGAGCCGTTGCCGCTTGCGGTCGCTGCCCGCGAAGATCAGCAGCAACTGCCACTCGGTGTCGGCGAGTTCCGCCCCCACCCCGCGCAGCATGTCGGAGAAGTACGGCTCGGCGAAGAAGCGGGTCTCCGGCTCGGGCACGACCAGCGCGATGGAGTCGGTGCGGTTGGCCGCGAGCGCGCGGGCCGCGGTGTTGGGGACGTACCCGAGTTCCGCGACCGCGGCCTCCACGGCCGCGCGGGTGGCGTCGCTGACCCGCGGGGAGCCGTTGATCACGCGGGAGACCGTGCCCCGGCCCACCCCGGCCCGGGCGGCCACCTCTTCCAGCGTCGGCCGCCCACCGCTCCGGCCGCCCCGCACCCCGTGGCTCGCCATGGCCTCCGCCTCTCTCGGCCGTCCCACTCAGGCCTCACATTCAACACTGTCCGCCGGAAAATCCCACTGGCCGGTTAACAGCCCGATAACTGAACCGCGTTGGCCGTGCGCACTCCCTTGACACTCCGGCCCGAACGGACGAACCTTCAACCCATCACATGTGGGAGCGCTCCCACGGTACCTGACACCTACACAACCCGCACGTTCCCCGCCCGAGCCGCAGCGAGTACGAACGGGCCCAGATCCACGCGATTTCCATGCAGTTGGCCGGGGGGTCGGCACGTCAGGCAACAGGAGGACGCAATGCGTACGAGCATCCGCAGGTCGCGCGGCACGGTGGCCATGATGGCCGCGACCGCGCTGGCCACGGGTCTGCTGGCGGGCTGCGCCAGCGACTCGGACGACGGCTCGTCGGACGCGGGCGGCGGCGACGGCAAGGGCAACATCACGCTGACGGTCGGCACCTTCGGGGTCTTCGGCTACAAGCAGGCCGGTCTGTACGACGAGTACATGAAGCTGCACCCGGACATCAACATCAAGGAGAACGTCACCACTCGTACGGACGTGTACTGGCCGAAGGTGCTCACCCGCCTCCAGGCCGGTTCGGGCACCGACGACATCCAGGCCATCGAGGTCGGCAACATCACGGAGGCCGTGCAGACGCAGGCCGCCAAGTTCGTCGACCTCGGCAAGGAGGTCGACAAGTCGCAGTGGCTGGACTGGAAGCTCGCCCAGGCCACCACCCAGGACGGCAAGACGATCGGCATCGGCACCGACATCGGCCCGATGGCGGTCTGCTACCGCAAGGACCTCTTCGCCAAGGCCGGCCTGCCCACCGACCGCGCCAAGCTCGCCGAGCAGTGGAAGGGCGACTGGTCCAAGTACGTCGACCTCGGCAAGCAGTACATGAAGAAGGCGCCCAAGGGCACCAAGTACGTCGACTCGGCGGCCTCGGTGTACAACGCCTCCCTGGGCGGTGCCTCCGAGCGGAACTACGACAAGGACGGCAAGGTCGTCTGGGACAAGTCCCAGGGGGTGAAGGACGCCTGGGACGACGCGATGAGCGTGGCGACCAGCGACATGTCGGCCAAGCTGAAGCAGTTCGACCCCACCTGGGACAAGGGCTTCGCCAACGGCTCCTTCGCCACGGTGGCCTGCCCCGCCTGGATGCTCGGCTACATCGGCGAGAAGGCCGGCGACTCCGGCAAGGGCAAGTGGGACGTGGCGGCGGCGCCGACCGCGTCCAACTGGGGCGGCTCCTTCCTCGCGGTGCCGACGGCGACCAAGCACCAGAAGGAGGCCGTCGCGCTGGCCAAGTGGCTGACCGCGCCGGAGCAGCAGGCCAAGGTCTTCGCCAAGCAGGCCAGCTTCCCCTCCACCCCGTCGGCGTACGCGAGCCTGAAGCCGCAGGCGGACACCACCGCGTACTTCTCGAACGCGCCGCTCACCCAGATCTTCTCCGACGCGGCGAAGACCATCCCGGCCCAGCCGCTGGGTCCGAAGGACAAGCCGATCGACACCGCGATCAGTGACATCGGCATCCTCCAGGTCGAGCAGAAGGGCAAGTCCCCGGCCCAGGGCTGGGACGCCGCGTCCAAGGAGATCAAGGACGTGCTCGGCCAGTGACCTCCAACGAGGCTCTCGCGCATCCCGCGTCGAGCGCCGAGACCGCGCCCGGCATCCCGCCGGGCGCGGTCCGGGGCGCTCAGGGTCGCGGTGTGCCGGACGGCGCCCCCTCCTGGCGCAGCCGGCTGTACCGCTGGGACACGAAGGCGTCGCCGTACGCGTTCGTGGCCCCCTTCTTCGTGCTGTTCGGTGTGTTCACCCTGGTTCCGCTGCTGTACACGGTCTGGTACTCGCTGCACGACGTGCAGTTGTCCGCGCTGGACCACCAGAGCTGGGCGGGCCTGGCCAACTACCGGAACCTGCTGTCCTCGGACTTCTTCTGGAACGCGCTGCGGAACACCTTCACCATCGGGCTGATCTCGACCGTCCCGCAGCTCATGGCGGCGCTCTGGCTGGCCCACATGCTCAACTACAAGCTGCGCGGCTCCACCGTGTGGCGCGTGGTGATGCTGACCCCGTACGCGACGTCGGTGGCGGCGGCGACGCTGGTGTTCACGCTGCTGTACTCGTGGGACGGCGGCATGGTGAACTGGATTCTCCACTTCTTCGGTGCCGATCCGGTCAACTGGCGCGAATCGGACTGGGGATCGCAGTTCGCGGTGTCGAGCATCGTGATCTGGCGCTGGACCGGCTACAACGCGCTGATCTACCTGGCCGCCATGCAGGCCATCCCGGCGGACCTGTACGAGTCCGCCGCGCTCGACGGCGCCAACCGGCGCCAGCAGTTCTGGCACGTGACGATCCCGCAGCTGCGGCCGACCGTGCTGTTCACGATCGTCGTCTCGACCATCGGCGCCACCCAGCTCTTCGGTGAACCCCTGCTGTTCGGCGGGGTCAGCGGGACCAAGGGCGGCTCGGAGCACCAGTACCAGACGCTCGGTCTCTACATGTACGACCAGGGCTGGATCATCGGCAACCTCGGCAAGGCGTCCGCCATCGCCTGGACGATGTTCCTGGTCCTGCTGATCATCGCCGCGGTCAACCTGCTGCTGACCCGCTGGCTGAGGAGGTCCGATGACCGCAGGTGAGCTCGTTCTTCCCGAGGCGCGCACCGGCCGGCGCCGGGCCACCAAGGCGGGCAAGCAGTTGCACGCCGGCCCGGTGACCTACGTGGCGCTGGTCGTGTTCGCGCTCGTCTCGCTGGCGCCGCTGGTGTGGACGGCGGTCGCGGCCTCGCGCACCGACCGGCGGCTCGCCCAGGCCCCGCCGCCGCTGTGGTTCGGCGGCAACCTGTTCAAGAACCTCCAGGCCGCCTGGGACCAGGCCGGGCTCGGCACCGCGATGCTCAACTCGCTGATCGTCGCGGGCACGATCACGGTCAGTACGGTGGTCTTCTCCACCCTGGCCGGCTTCGCCTTCGCCAAGCTGCGGTTCAGGTTCTCGGGGCTGCTGTTGCTGCTGACCATCGGCACGATGATGATCCCGCCGCAGCTCGCCGTCGTCCCGCTGTATCTGTGGATGAGCGACCTCGGCTGGTCCAATCAGCTCCAGACGGTGATCCTGCCGAGCCTGGTGACCGCGTTCGGCACGTTCTTCATGCGGCAGTACCTGGTGCAGGCGCTGCCGACCGAGCTGATCGAGGCGGCGCGGGTGGACGGGGCGAGCAGCCTGAGGATCGTGTGGCACGTGGTGTTCCCGGCGGCCCGGCCCGCGATGGCTGTGCTCGGCCTGCTGACCTTCGTGTTCGCCTGGAACGACTTCCTGTGGCCGATCATCGCCCTCAACCAGCAGAACCCGACCGTGCAGGTCGCCCTGAACGCCCTCGGCACCGGGTATGTACCGGACCAGGCGGTCATCATGGCGGGCGCGCTGCTCGGCACCCTGCCGCTGCTGATCGCCTTCCTGCTGTTCGGCAAGCAGATCGTGGGCGGCATCATGCAGGGCGCGATCAAGGGCTGAACTGTCCCGCCGAGCACCGTCCCGTCCAGGGGGGCCGGGACACCGACGCCCCGGCCCCTCCTCTTGCCCCGAGTCTTCCCGACGTCTTCCCGACTCTCGATGGGAGCGCTTCCATGCCCGACTCCTCCTCCACGGTCTCCCCCGTGGCCTCCGAGGTCACCTTCCCGCCGGCCTTCCTCTGGGGCGCGGCGACCTCCGCGTACCAGATCGAGGGGGCGGTGCGCGAGGGCGGCCGTACCCCCTCGATCTGGGACACCTTCAGCCATACGCCCGGCAAGACCGCGGGCGGTGAGACCGGTGACGTGGCCGTCGACCACTACCACCGCTACCGCGACGACGTGGCCCTCATGGCGGACCTGGGCCTCGGCGCGTACCGCTTCTCCGTCTCCTGGTCGCGGGTGCAGCCGACCGGGCGGGGGCCGGCGGTGCAGATCGGGTTGGACTTCTACCGGCGGCTGGTGGACGAGCTGCTGGAGAACGGCATCAAGCCCGCCGTCACCCTCTACCACTGGGACCTCCCGCAGGAGCTGGAGGACGCGGGCGGCTGGCCGGAGCGGGACACCGCGCACCGGTTCGCCGAGTACGCGCACCTGGTCGGCGAGGCGCTGGGCGACCGGGTGGAGAACTGGATCACCCTCAACGAGCCCTGGTGCAGCGCCTTCCTGGGCTACGGCTCCGGGGTGCACGCCCCCGGCCGGACCGATCCGGTGGCCTCGCTGAGGGCGGCCCACCATCTCAACCTGGCGCACGGGCTGGGCGCTTCGGCGCTGCGCGCGGCGATGCCGGCCCGCAACCAGGTCGCGGTGAGCCTCAACTCGGCCGTCGTGCGCCCGCTTTCGCAGGACCCGGCGGACCTGGAGGCGGCCCGGCGCATCGACGACCTGGCCAACGGCGTCTTCCACGGCCCGATGCTGCACGGCGCCTATCCCGAGTCCCTGCTCACCGCGACGGCCCCGCTCACCGACTGGTCCTTCGTGCTGGACGGCGACCTCGCCACCAGCAACGCCCCGCTGGACGCGCTGGGCCTGAACTACTACACCCCGGCGCTGGTCTCGGCGGTGACCGACAAGGTCAGCGGCCCGCGCGCGGACGGCCACGGCGCGAGCGAGCACTCCCCCTGGCCCGGCGCCGACGACGTGCTCTTCCACCAGAGCCCCGGCGAGCGCACCGAGATGGGCTGGACCGTCGACCCGTCCGGCCTGTACGACCTGCTGATGCGCTACACCCGCGAGGCCCCCGGACTCCCGCTGTACATCACGGAGAACGGCGCCGCCTACGACGACAAGCCGGACGCGGACGGCCGGGTGCACGATCCGGAGCGCGTCGCCTACCTGCACGCCCACCTCTCGGCGGTCCGCGACGCCCTGCGCGACGGCGCCGATGTGCGCGGGTACTACCTGTGGTCCCTGATGGACAACTTCGAGTGGTCCTACGGCTACGAGAAGCGGTTCGGCGCGGTCTACGTGGACTACGCGACGCAGGAGCGCACCCCGAAGTCCAGCGCCCGCTGGTACGGCGAGGCGGCCCGCACCGGAACGCTGCCGTCGGTGGAGTCGGCGGGCTGACCGGGACCGGGCCCGCCCGGACCCACGAGTGAGGCCCGGCGGTCTGGACACCGCCGGGCCTCACTTTCCCGCGCGCCTAGTTGAAGGCGGCGAACGCCTTGGAGAAGGCGAACTTGTCCTGGGTGATCGAGCTGCACGTGGCGTCGGCGGTGGGCTTGGTGCCGCCGTCGCAGCTCTTGTCACGGGTGCCGGACCACATGGACAGCGAGGCGATGCCCTTGGACCTGGCGAAGTCCACGAGCTGGCCGGCGTCGTCGACCTTGAAGATCTCGGTGGCCACGTCGTTGACACCGATCATCGGGGTGACGCCGACCGTCTTCCAGGCGTCGTCCTCGGAGAGCGCGAGGACCCCCTTGATCTGGGCCTGCGTGGCGGTCGCGGCCTGGATCGCGTAGTCACCCATGTCGCCGCTGTACGCCGGGCCGTAGTCCATCGCCATGATGTTGACGCCGTCGACGCGGACGCCGTTGGCCTTGGCGTCGGCCAGCAGGTTCACACCGTCCTGGGTGAGGCCCTCGGGCATCACCGGGAGGGTGTAGGAGACGTTCAGGTCGGGGTGGGCGGCCTGGAGCTTGGCGATGGCCTGGGCACGCCTGGTGTTGGCGGCGGTGTTGGGCAGCGCCCCGCCCTCGACGTCGAAGTCGACCTTGGTCAGCTTGAAGGCGTCGACCGCCTTGCCGTACGCGGCGGCCAGGGCGTCGGCGGAGG
>NZ_MUNH01000278.1:0-8437 GCF_002154615.1 Streptomyces recifensis | reverse complement strand
CCCCGAGCACCCCGCCCGCCTGACCTGGACCGAGCACGTCCCCGAGGTCTACAAGGCGATGGTCCGCCTGGACGCGGCCGCCCGGAAGGGCGTCGACCCGACGCTGCTGGAGCTGGTGAAGATCCGCACCTCACAGCTCAACCACTGCGCGTACTGCCTGGACATGCACACCAAGGACGCGCTCGCGGCCGGGGAGAGCGTGGAGCGGATCGTCCAGCTCAGCGCCTGGGAGGAGTCCCGGCACTTCTACACCGAGAAGGAGCTGGCGGCGCTGGAGCTGACCGAGGCGGTGACCGTCCTCACCGACGGCTTCGTGCCGGACGACGTGTACGAGCGCGCCGCCAAGCGGTTCGAGGAGGCGGAGCTGGCGCAACTGATCGCCGCGATCACGGTGATCAACGCCTGGAACCGGTTCGCGGTGTCCACCCGGATGGTGCCGGGGCACTACACCCCGGGGCAGTACAAGTAACCGGCCCGGACGGCGGACGGCGGCGCGGCCCCCGGGCACGCGCCGCCGTCCGCCGTCCGGCACC
This sequence comes from Streptomyces recifensis, assembly GCF_002154615.1. Classification (NCBI taxonomy): domain Bacteria; kingdom Bacillati; phylum Actinomycetota; class Actinomycetes; order Kitasatosporales; family Streptomycetaceae; genus Streptomyces; species Streptomyces recifensis. Next base: position 7,904 of record NZ_MUNH01000278.1, on the reverse strand, counting down.
GGCTCACGGAAGCCAGCGCTTCCACTTCTCCGGGTGGGCGTCGACCCACTTCTCCGCGGCCTTCTCCGGGCTGAGCTTCTGCTCGGCGATCATCAGGGAGACCTCGTTCTGGTCCTCGGTGGTCCACTGGAACTTCTTCAGGAAGGCGGCGCCCTTGCCGCCGGAGCGGGCGAAGTCGGCGTTGAGGAACTTGCGCAGCGGTGTCTTCGGGTACGCGCAGGTGATCTTCGCGGTGTCGGTGTCGCAGCCCTCCTTGTACGGCGGGAGCTTCACCTCGGTCATCGGCACCTTCTTGAACAGCCACTGGGGGGTGTACCAGTAGGTCAGGAAGGGCTTCTTCTCCTTGGCGAACTGCTTGATCTGGGTGATCTGCGCGGCCTCGGACCCGGCAAAGACGACCTGGTAGTTCAGCTTCAGGTTCTTCACCAGGGCCTTGTCATGGGTGACGTAGGCCGGGGAGCCGTCCATGATCTGGCCCTTGCCGCCGGACTCGGCGGTGCGGAACCGGGACGCGTACTTGTTGAGGTTCTTCCAGTTCGTGATGTCCGGGTGCTGCTTGGCGAAGTACGTCGGCACGAACCAGCCGATGTGCCCGGTGACCCCGAGCCCGCCCGCGTAGGAGACGGTCTTCTTGTCGTGGACGTACCGCTTCTCCTGGTCGGGGTGGCTCCAGTCCTCCAGCAGGGCGTCGACGCGGCCCTGGCTGAGCGCGTCCCAGGCGGGGATCTCGTCGACCTGGACGGTGTCGACGCGGTAGCCCATCTTGTGTTCCAGCAGGTACTTGGCGACCGCCACGTTGGACTGCGCGCCCACCCAGGACTGCACGGACAGGGTCATGCTCTTGGCGCCGCCCGCGTTGGCGAACGGGCTGGCCTGCTTGGTCATGTCGGCCGCGCCGCAGCCGGTGAGCAGGGCGAGCGCGGCCGCGGCGGCGACGCTCACCGAGAGGGTCGTACGGAATCGCATGTCACGCTCCCTTCTTCGCGCGGCCGGTCGGCTGGGTGACCCGGTCGAGCATCAGGCCGAGGCAGACGATCGCGGCACCGGCGACCAGGCCGGTGGCGAGGTCACCCTGGGCGAGGCCGAAGGCGACGTCGTAGCCGAGGGCGCCCGCGCCGACCAGGCCGCCGATGATGACGACGGCGAGGACCAGGACCACGCCCTGGTTCACCGCGAGCAGCAGCGAGCGGCGGGCGAGCGGAAGCTGGACCTGCCAGAGCTGCTGGCGGCCGGTGGCGCCGAGCGAGCGGGCGGACTCCAGCGCGGCCGGGTCGACCTGGCGCAGGCCCTGCGCGGTGATCCGGACGACGGCCGGGAGGGCGTAGACCACGGCGGCGACGACGGCGGGGGCGCGGCCGACGCCGAACAGGGCGACGACCGGGATCAGGTACACGAACTGCGGCATGGTCTGGAACACGTCCAGCACCGGGCGCAGCATCCGGTCCACCCGGTCGCTGCGGGCGGCGGCGATACCGGTGGCGATGCCGAGGACCAGGGTGACGGCGACGGCGGCCAGCACCTGGGAGAGGGTGTCGAGGGAGGAGTCCCAGACGCCGAGCACACCGATCGCGGCCATGGCGAGGGTGGCGGTCAGCGCGGTGCGCCAGGTACCGATCAGCCATGCCAGCGCGGCGACGATCAGCAGCACCGACCACCAGGGCAGCGCGCGCAGGCCGTCGCGGAGCGGGTCCAGCATCCAGGTGGTGAAGTGCGCGGCCCAGTCGGCGGTGCCGCCGATGACGGGGACGCCGGAGTAGAGGTGGGCGGTCATCCAGTTGACGGCGCCGTTGACCGGCTCCGCGATGTTCAGGGTCGCGCCCGCGGGCCATTCGGCGCGGCCGAGCAGCCGGGCGGCGACCGCGGCGACGGCGGTGCCGGCGAGCGCGAGGAGCCACACCGTACGGCGGGACTCGCCGGCGTTGTCGGCGGCGCGGCCGGCGGCGCCGGTCACCCGGTCCAGCACGATGGCGAGCAGCACGATCGGGATGCCGGCCGCGAGGGCGGCGCCCACGTCGACGGAGGCCAGCGCCTGGTAGACGCGGTCACCGAGGCCGCCCGCGCCGATGACGGAGGCGATGACGGCCATGGACAGCGCCATCATGATCGTCTGGTTGAGGCCGAGCAGGAGTTCCTTGCGGGCCAGCGGGATGCGGGCGGTCAGCAGCCGCTGGCGCGGGGTGGCGCCCAGCGAGCGGACGGCCTCCAGCACCTCGGGGTCGGCGCCGCGCAGGCCGAGCGCGGTGAGCCGCGCCATCGGCGGGGCGGCGTAGACCACGGTGGCGAGGACGGCGGCGGGGACGCCGATGCCGAAGACCAGCACCACGGGCAGCAGGTAGGCGAAGGCCGGGAGCACCTGCATGGTGTCGAGCACCGGGCGCAGGGCGCGGTCCAGCCGGTCGGAGAGCCCGGCGGCGAGGCCGAGCAGGACGCCGACGGCGACGGACGCGAGCACGGCGGCCACCATGAGCGCGAGCGTCTGCATGGTCGGCAGCCACATGCCGAGCGCGCCACAGGCGAGGAACGCCACGGCCGTCCCGGCCGCGAGCCTCACTCCGGCCACCCGCCAGGCGACCAGGGCGCCGAGCACGGTGACGCCGACCCAGCCCATGGCGAGCAGGGCGAGGTAGACACCGCGTACGCAGAGCACGACGGCGTTGCTGATGTGGCCGAAGAAGTACAGGAACAGCGGGTGGCTGTCCCGGTTGTTCATCACCCAGTCGCTGGCGTCGCCGAGCGGGCCGGTGAGGCTCACGGTCAGCGCGTGCGGCCAGTGTCCGCTGCCCCACCGGCTGTCGAGCAGGGGGACGAGGATCACGGCGGCGACGGCGAGCGTGAGCAGCTTGGCCGCCGGACGGGACTTCAGCAGGCCGGGCAGGGCGCGCCGGGCCGTGGGGGCGGTGAGCGTGGCCATCAGACCGCCTTGGACTCGGGGGCGGCGGCCACGAGGGTGGGCTCGGCCTCCCGCTCGGCGGGGGCGGCCGTGCCGGTGCCCGCGACCACGTTGAGCAGGGCGTCGGAGTCGACGACGCCCATGCAGGTGCCGTGGTCCATCACGCGGGCCGGTTCACCGGCACGGGCGACGGCCTCGATGGCCTCGGCGACCGGGGCCTCGGGGCGGACGGCGGGGCCGCTGCCGGCCTCCTCCAGGGAGGCGGGACGCATGGCGGTGCGGCAGGTGACGACCTGCTCGCGCGGCACGTCGCGGACGAACTCGCGGACGTAGTCGTCGGCCGGGGAGTTGACGATCTCCTCGGGGGTGCCGAGCTGGACCACGCGGCCGTCGCGCATCAGGGCGATGCGGTCGCCGAGCTTGAGGGCCTCGGTGAGGTCGTGGGTGATGAAGACCATGGTGCGGCCCTCTTCGCTGTGCAGGCGGGCGACCTCGTCCTGCATGTCGCGCCGGATCAGCGGGTCGAGCGCGCTGAACGGCTCGTCGAACAGCAGCACCTCGGGGTCGACGGCGAGGGCGCGGGCGAGCCCGACCCGCTGGCGCTGACCGCCGGAGAGCTGACCGGGGCGGCGCTTCTCCATGCCGGCCAGGCCGACCTTGGCGACGACCTCGGCGGCCTTCTCGCGCCGCTCGGCACGGCCCATGCCCTGGATCTCCAGGCCGTAGGCGACGTTGTCGAGGACCGTGCGGTGCGGCAGCAGACCGAAGTGCTGGAAGACCATCGCGGCCCGGTGACGGCGCAGTTCGCGCAGCCGGCCGCGGTCCATCGCGCGTACGTCCTCGCCGTCGATGGCGATGGTGCCCGCGGTGGGCTCGATCAGCCGGGTCAGACAGCGCACCAGGGTGGACTTGCCGGAGCCGGACAGGCCCATGACGACGAAGACCTCGCCCTTGCGGACCTCGAAGGACACGTCCCGCACGGCGGCCGTGCAGCCGGTCTCGGCGCGCAGCTCGGCGGGGCTCAGCGCGGCCAGCGCCGGGTCGGCGGGGACGCGCTCGGGCTTGGGGCCGAACACCTTCCACAGGCCGTCGACGGCGAAGACCGGCGCGTCGGACCCTTCGGCGGAGGTGGGCGGCTTACGGGTGGGAACGGTGAGCGTCATCGCGCGTCACCACCGATCAGTTCGACGGCCTTCTCCCCGACCATGAGCACTCCGATCATCGGGTTCACCGCGGTCATCGTCGGGAAGACGGACGCGTCGGCTATGCGGATGCCGTCGAGACCCCGGACACGCAACTCGGGGTCGACCACGGCGAGTTCGTCATCGGCGGCGCCCATCTTGCAGGTGCCGGCCGGGTGGTACACGGTGTGCGCGACCTTGCGCGCGTACTCGCTCAGCTCCTCGTCGCCCTGGACCTCCGGTCCGGGGCAGACCTCGCGCTTGAGCCAGTGGGCCAGCGGCTCCGACTTGGCCACCTCGCGGGCGATGCGGATGCCGTCGACCAGGGTCCGGGCGTCGTAGTCGTCCTCGTCGGTGAAGTACCGGAAGTCCAGCGCGGGCTTGGCCTCGGGGTCCGCGCTGGTGAGGTAGAGGCGGCCGCGGCTCCGGGGCTTGGGGATGTTCGGGGTCATGGAGACGCCGAACTCGGGCCGCTCGTAGCCGAGGCGCTCCGGATTGTCCGTGAACGGGATCTGGTAGAAGTGGAACATCAGGTCCGGGCCCGCGCTTTCGGGGTCGCGGCGGACGAACAGGCCCGCGTCGGAGTCCATCGCGGAGTTCTCCGGGATGGGTCCGTGGGTCTCCCAGACGATGACCGACTCCGGGTGGTCGAGCAGGTTCTCACCGACGCCCGGCAGGTCCAGCACGACCGGGATGCCGAGGGCCTCCAGGTCGGCGCGCGGGCCGATGCCCGAGTGCAGCAGCAGGCGCGGGGTGTCGACGGCGCCGGCGCAGAGGACCACCTCGTTGCGCGCCTTGACCAGCAGTTCGCGGCCGTCCTTGGTGCGGACGTGGACGCCCTCGGCGCGGGTGCCGTCCAGCTCCAGCCTGTACGCCCAGGTCTCCAGGAAGAGGTGGAGATTGGGGCGCTCGTCCATCACCGGGTGCAGATAGGCGACGGAGGCCGAGGAGCGCTTGTTGTTCTCGGGGTGGTAGGCGAGGTCGAAGAAGCCGACGCCGTCGGTGAACGGCTTCTTGTTGAAGCCCTCGACGCGCGGCACGCCGAGCGTGGACTGCGCGGCGTCCACGAAGTCCCGCGCGATGGCGTTGCGGTCGTTCTCGTCCACCGGGACGATGTTGTTCTTCAGCCGGGCGAAGTACGCCTCCATCTGCACGGCGCCCCAGCCGGCGGCCCCGGCCTGCTCCCACTCGTCCCAGTCGGAGGGGAGCGGCTTGAACGAGATCAGGGTGTTGTGCGAGGAGCAGCCGCCGAGCACGCGGGCCCGGCTGTGGCGGATGTGGGAGTTGCCGCGCGGCTGTTCGGTGGTCGGGTAGTCGTAGTCGAGGTCGCCGCCGAGCAGGCCCATCCAGCGGCGCAGGGTGAGCACGTCGTCGCGGTCGACGTCGCTCGGGCCGCCCTCGATGACGGCGACGGTGACGTCCGGGTTCTCGGTCAGGCGGGAGGCGATGACGGAGCCCGCCGTGCCGCCGCCGACGACGACGTAGTCGTACTCGTGGGTGTGTTCGGGCATGGGGTGTCTGACTCCTGGGGGCGGGAGGTCCTACGAAGGTCTTCAGGGGCCGGGGTCAGCCGGCGAACCAGCGCACCGGGCTCGGGGCGAGGTTCTGGTACACGTGCTTGGTCTCGCGGTACTCGGCGAGGCCGGCGGGGCCCAGTTCGCGGCCGGTGCCGCTCTTGCCGAAGCCACCCCACTCCGCCTGCGGCAGGTAGGGGTGGAAGTCGTTGATCCACACGGTGCCGTGCCGCAGCCGGGCGGCGACGCGCCGGGCGCGGCCGGGGTCGGCGGTCCAGACGGCGCCCGCGAGGCCGTACTCGGTGTCGTTGGCGAGGGCGACCGCCTCGTCCTCGGTGCGGAAGGTCTCGACGGTGAGGACGGGTCCGAAGACCTCCTCCCGCACGACGCGCATCTCGCGGTGGCAGTGGTCGAGGACGGTCGGCTCGTAGAAGTAGCCGGACTCGGGGCGGTCGGCGGTGGGCTCGGGGCGCTTGCCACCGCAGACCAGGCGGGCGCCCTCGGCGAGCGCGGAGGCGACGAAGTCCTCGGTCTTGGCGCGCTGCTGCTCGGAGACGAGCGGGCCGCACTCGACGCCGGGTACGGTGCCGCGGCCGAGCCTGATCTTCCGGGCGCGGGAGGCGAGTTCGGCGACGAAGCGGTCCCGGACGGACTCCTCGACGATGAGGCGTCCGCCGGCCGAGCAGACCTGGCCGCTGTGGATGAAGGCGGCGTTGAGGGCCTGGTCGACGGCGGTGTCGAAGCCCTCCTCTGTGGCGCAGGCGTCGGCGAAGACCACGTTGGGGTTCTTGCCGCCGAGCTCCAGGGCGACCTTCTTCACGCTCGGCGCGGCGGCCTGGGCCACCTTGACGCCGCTGACCAGACCGCCGGTGAAGGAGACGAGGTCGACGTCGGGGTGGTCGGCCAGGCGGGCGCCGACGGTGTGGCCGGGGCCGGTGACCAGGCCCGCGACGCCCTCGGGGAGTCCGGCCTCCACCAGCAGCTCGATGAGCGCGATGGTGGTCATCGGGGTGATCTCGCTGGGCTTGATCACGAAGGTGTTGCCCGCGGCGAGCGCCGGGGCGATCTTCCAGCTCGCCTGGAGCAGGGGGTAGTTCCACGGGGTGATCAGCGAGCAGACACCGACCGGCTCGTGCACGACGACGCTGTGGATGTCGGGCGAGCCCGCGTCGACCACGCGGCCGGGCGCCTCGGCCGCGACCAGGTCCGCGAAGTAGCGGAAGGCGTCGGCGACGCAGTCGATGTCGACACGGCCCTCCTCGACGGTCTTGCCCGCGTCCCTGCTCTCCAGCAGGCCCAGCTCCTCGCGGTCGCGGACCAGGAGGTCGGCGACGCGGCGCAGCAGGGCGGCGCGCTCGGCGACCGGCGTGTGCGGCCAGGGGCCCTCGTCGAAGGCACGGCGGGCCGCGGCCACCGCTCGGTCCACGTCCTCGCTGCCGCCCTCCGCGACAACGGCGAAGGGCTTGCCGTCCGCGGGGTCGAGGATCTCGCGGGTCGCACCGGAGTCCGCTTCCAGCCACTCGCCTCCGGCGTGAATGGTGGCCTCGGCCGGTCGTTCCGTTCTGTCCGCCATGATCGGTTTTGCCTTCCGTTCCTGTTCAGACGCCCTGTGTGACAGAGCTGCCACCTCCGGGCGGATGACCGCATGCCCGAGGCGGGTGAAGCGCATGCGCATTTGATGGCCGAAAGTGCGCTGGCTCACGGTAATTACGGGAGAAAGGCGGAGAAATCGGGCGCGAGAGGGTGGCGTGGATCACGACCGCGGTACGCACCCGTGCGAACCGGGTCTATTCGATCAGTCCAGCGCCGCGTTCCCGGCCGGGTCGCAGTTCATGCCGGGCGGGCAGAACCAGGCGAGCGCGGTGGTGAGGAGTTCCAGCTCGTCCTCCCTGCCGTCGGCGTCGGGGCCGTACGCGGCGAGCGCGTAGATCTTGCCGTCGGCGGCGACGAAACGCTCGTCGTAGACGTGCCAGGTCCCGACGTCGGGCTCGTTCCTGATGGTGTCGGCGAGGTACTCCAGCCGGGACCCGGTGAAGTCCCCCTCGTCCAGGTTGGTCAGCCTCAGCTGCTTGAACCCGCGCGGCTTGGCCGTCCGGTCCGAGAGGTACAGGTCGAAGGACGCTTCCGGGCTCGCCTCCGACACCTCGTACACCTGGAGCCTGTGCTCCTGGTCCGGGCTGCGGAAGTTCACCACGGCCATCCCATACTCGGAGGGCACGGTGGCCCGCGTCCACCCCTCGGGCACGGCCACCCGGAATCCCTCACCGTCGTCGTGCAGCTCGTATCCGGCCGGGGGTGCGCTGGGCGAGGGGCTGGGGG
>NZ_MUNH01000277.1:0-6247 GCF_002154615.1 Streptomyces recifensis | reverse complement strand
GCGGCGGCCGCCGCAGCGGCGGGAGCCGGAGCCGCGCTGCCGCTGTAGCACTCCGTCGCCATTGCGGTATGGACCAATCCCGTGCTGTCTCTTGACAGTTGGATTGGTCCATACCATTTTGGGGGGCGCACTCTCCACAGGCTCGTTCCGCACTTCCCGCACCCCGGTGCACTCCCGAACGCCCCCATACCATCAGGGAGATCGCGTGCGACACATTCTCGGGCGTCCCAGACGCCGGCTTCTCGCCCTGGTCGGCACCGCCGCCCTGGCACTCGGCGGGGCCGTCGCCCTGCCGGGCACCGCCGAGGCGGCCAACGTGCTCACCAACCCCGGCTTCGAGTCGGGCGGCCTGTCCCCGTGGACCTGTTCCGGCAACCTCGGCTCCGTCGTCTCCTCCCCCGTGCACGGCGGCTCCAAGGCGCTGCAGGGCGCGGTGAGTTCGAGCGACACCGCGCAGTGCGCGCAGACCGTCGCCGTGAAGCCGAACACCGCGTACACCCTCAGCGGCTGGGTGCGCGGCTCGTACGTCTACCTCGGGGTGGACGGCGGCGCCTCGACCTGGACCTCGTCCCCGTCGGCGTACAGCCAGCTCACCGTCTCCTTCACCACCGGCGCCTCGCAGACCAGCGCGACCGTGTACGTGCACGGCTGGTACGCGCAGGGCTCCTACCAGGCGGACGACATCAGCCTGGACGGGCCGGGCGGCGGGGGCGGCGGTGACACCCAGGCGCCGAGCACACCGAGCGGCCTCACCTCGACCGGCAAGACCTCGAACAGCGTCTCGCTGCAGTGGAACGCGGCCACCGACAACGTGGGCGTCACCGCGTACGACATCTACAGCGGCTCCAACCAGGTGCTCAGCGTCTCCGGGACGACGGCCACGGTCAGCGGGCTCTCGCCGAGCACCGCGTACACCTTCACCGTGAAGGCGCGGGACGCGGCCGGGAACACCTCCGGCGCCTCCAACGCGGTCTCGGTGACGACGAACGCGGGCTCGGGCGGCGGCACCGGCTTCAAGCAGGCCGCGCCGTATCTGTACGAGGGCTGGGGCGACCCGCCGAACCCGGCGACGGTGATGAACGCGACCGGCGTGAAGTGGTTCACCATGGCGTTCGTACTGGACTCCGGCGGCTGCAACCCGGCCTGGGACGGCAGCCGGCCGCTCACCGGCGGGGCCGACCAGACCGCGATCAACCAGATCCGCTCGGCGGGCGGTGACATCGTGCCCTCCTTCGGCGGCTGGCAGGGCAGCAAGCTCGGCGCCAACTGCTCCTCGGCGAGCGCGCTGGCCGGCGCGATCCAGAAGGTGGTCGACGCCTACTCGCTGAAATCGATCGACATGGACATCGAGAACACGGACGAGTTCGAGAACGAGGCCGTGCAGGCGAGGATCCTCACCGCGCTGAAGACGGTCAAGGCGAACAACCCCGGCCTGAAGACCATCGTCACCTTCGGCACCACGACCACCGGCCCGTCCTACTACGGCAACCGGCTCATCGAGCAGGCCAAGTCGATCGGCGCCGACATCGACGTGTTCACGATCATGCCGTTCGACTTCGGCGGCGGCTCGGACATGTACGGCAACACGGTGAACGCGGCCGAGGGTCTGAAGGCCAAGCTGAAGTCGACCTTCGGCTGGGACGACGCGACCGCCTACTCCCACATCGGCATCTCCGGGATGAACGGTCTGTCCGACCAGCAGGAGAACACCACGCCGGAGATCTGGACCAAGATCCGTGACTGGGGCAACTCGCACCACATCGCCCGGCTCGCCTACTGGGCGGTCAACCGGGACCGGCCGTGCGCCGGCGGCGGTGTGGTGAGCAACTGCTCCGGCATCAACCAGAGCACCTGGCAGTTCACCTCGATCACGGCCGGCTTCACCGGCTGAGCCTCGTACGACCCGCTTGGGGGCCGCTCGGCGGAGCGGCCCCCCTCCGTGTTCACTTCAGATACGCCAGCTCCGGGTGGGCCGCGGTGTAACCGTCGACCAGCCTGCGGGCCACGCTGACCGAGTCGACCAGCGGATGCAGCGCGAACGCCTTCACCGCCGTCTCCCGCGATCCCGACTCGGCGGCGGCCAGCACCTCCCGCTCGACCGCCTTGACCGAGCAGACCAGGCCGGCGGCGTGTCCCGGCAGCGGGTCGGTGGCCAGCGGGTGCGCGCCGTCCGCGCCGACCAGGCAGGGCACCTCGATCACCGCCTCCGCGTCCAGCGCGGTGAGCGTCGAGCGGTTGCGGACGTTGAGGATCAGGGTGGTGCGCTCGTCGCGGGCGACGGCCCGCATCAGGGCGAGCGCCACCTGCTCGTACCCGCCCGACAGATCCTCCTCCTCGCGCTCCCCGGCTCCGGCGCTCTCCCGGTTCTCCGCCATGTACGTCGCCTCGCGCTCGGCGCGGGTGTCCTCCCACGCCCGCAGCGCGGACCCGCCGGGGCGCAGCGCGTCGGTGTAGAACCGGGACTGCTGGTCGCGCAGGAAGGCGCCGCGGGTCCGCTCGGCCTCCTGGTAGGCGCGTACGGTCTCGCGGTTGAAGTAGTAGTAGTGCAGGTACTCGTTGGGGATCGCGCCGAGGGAACGCAGCCACTCGGGGCCGAACAGCCGCCCCTCCTCGAAGGAGCCGAGCCGGTGCGGGTCGGCCAGCAGGCGCGGCAGTTCGTCGCGTCCGGCGACGCGCAGGCCGCGTACCCAGCCGAGGTGGTTGAGGCCGACGTAGTCGACGAACGCCTCGCCCGGATCGGCGCCGAGGGCACGGGCGACACGGCGGCCGAGGCCGACCGGGGAGTCGCAGATGCCGATGACCCGGTCGCCGAGGTACCGGGCCATGGCCTCGGTGACCAGTCCGGCCGGGTTGGTGAAGTTGATGACCCAGGCGTCGGGCGCGAGCCGCGCCACCCGCCGGGCGATGTCGACGGCGACGGGCACGGTCCGCAGCCCGTACGCGACACCCCCCGCGCCCACGGTCTCCTGCCCGAGCACCCCCTCGGCCAGCGCCACCCGCTCGTCCTCGGCCCGCCCGCGCAGTCCGCCGACCCGGATGGCGGAGAACACGAAGTCGGCCCCGCGCAGCGCGTCGTCGAGATCGGTGGTCGCACGCACGGCGGGCGCGTCCGCGACCCCCTCCGCCTGCTCGGCCAGCACCCGCGTCACCGCGTCCAGCCGCCCGGCGTCGACGTCGTGCAGGACGACCTCGGTCACCCGCCCCTCGCCCCAGTCGCCCAGCAGCGCGCCGTACACGAGCGGCACCCGGAACCCGCCGCCCCCCAGAATCGTCAGCCTCATGTCTCACCCTTTCGGCACACCTGCTCCGATCATGGCACGGGGGGCCGGGGGGCCGGTGGGTTGCCGTGATCCACGCAAACACTCCCCCAACGTGGCGAAGAACGCTAACCTCCCGCTGATGACGGTCAGACGACACGCGCTGCTCATCGGCGTGGGTGAAACGCCGGACGCCCAGCGGAGGTTCACCTCCCTCACGGACGTGGTGACGACGGATCTCGACACCATGACCGAGCAGTTGACCGCGTCCGGGTACGGCGTGACGACGCTCGGCCCCGGCGGGGAACGCCCGGTGGACAAGGGCGCCATCACCTCCGCGCTGGAGGCGGCCGCCCACTGGGACTGCGATCTGCTGCTGGTGTACTTCACCGGGCACGGCGTCCATCTGGACGGCCGGGACTATCTGGTGCCCGCCAGCGCCCGCGCGCCCGAGCCGGGTGGGCAGTGGACCGACGGCCAGCGTGAGTCACTGCTGCCCCTGGACGTGTCCCGCTACCTGGCCGGGTGCCGGGCCGAGTCCGTCGTCCTCGTCGTGGACGCCTGCCGTGACGACCAGCCCGAGGAGGACGCGGCCGGCTTCGGCGCGGCCACCGTGCACGCCCCCTCCCGGCGGCTGGCGCTGCTCGTCGGCTGCGCCAAGGGCCAGCGGTGCCATTACGGCTCGCAGGGGAGCCACTTCACGAGTGCGCTGGCAGAGGCCCTGAATCCGCTGACCCCGGAGCGCACCGTGGAGGCGGTGTTCCACCGCGCCCAGGCCCGCACCACAGCGCTGGCCCACCGGCACGGCGGTCACCGGCAGACACCGGTGGTCAGTCCGGCCCCCCACGACGAGGGCCTGTCGGGCTTCCCGGAGCTGTGCGACGGCACGGACATCCCGCTGCGCTGGTCCGAGGCCGTGCGGAAGGCGGGCATCTGGACCGCGCCGGTGGGCGAGGACGGACCGGATTCCGCGATGCGTGACCGGGTCGCCGGGTTCGCGCACCGGTGCGCCACCTCCGTGCTCAGGGACAGCACCCGCTTCACGGACCCCTGGCAGGACTCCGGCCTCCCGGAGCGCGTGCTGCGCCGGGTCGTCCCCGCGCTGCTCCCGCCCGGCCAGGACTGGTCGCCGCTGGAGAAGGGGCTGCTGGCGGGGCTGCCGTTCCTGCGGGAGGCGATGTGGGCGCACAAGCTGAGCCGACTGGCGGAAATAGACCCCTGGGACCTGGACCAGGACCCCCAGGACACCGAGGGCCCGACCCCGATGATGCGTGCCGAGCTGCGCAACATCCACGAGAGCCACCCGCAGCTCCTGCGCAAGGCGCGCGGGCATCACCGGCGCGGCGAGGACGAGGAGTACCGGGCGCTCGCCGCCTGGCTGGCGCACCGCTGGGTGGCGGAGCAGATGGTCGAGGAGCCCGACCCGGGCGGGGTAGGACTGGCCGAAGACCTCGCCACGGCCCTGCTGGGACCCGAGCTGGCGCACAAGGCCGAGCAGCTCCGCTGGCACCTGGTGTCCGCGGTGCGCTTCCTCGCCAACGACCCGCTGGACTCCGCCCAGTACAACGACCTGCTGGGCAGTTCGCCGACTACCCTGACGACGAGTGAGGGCCCCGGCGCCGTGCGCTGGTGGGGCCTGCTCGGGCAGCTGCGCCTCGGCGGGGTGCTCGCCGCCGACGTACGGATGTTCCCCGATGTGCTCCCCGACCATGTGGGCGTAGCGGACCCCATCGTGCCCGGCGATGTGGTGCACGGCCTTCAGCAGGAGCTGGAGTGGACCCGCGAGGACGACGGACTCCACCTCAACATGGTGTGCCGCCACCCCGCTCTGCACGAGAGCCTGGTGGACGTCACCCACCGCGCCGATGAGGTGCTGCGGGCCCTGGCCTCCGCACGGCACCGGCAGCCCGGCGACCTGCTCACGGGGCTGCCCGGCCGGGTCACCGCCCGCGATCTCCAGGCCGCGCGGCAGCAGAACTCCGAGGACCGCGTCTACAGCGTCCCGCTCCTCCGCTTCACCCTGGCCCAGGACGAGATCCGCGAACTGCTCATGGGCCACCAGTTGTACGGGGACCGTTCGCTTGCGGTGCGGGAGCTCTATCAGAACGCCGCCGACGCGTGCCGGTACCGGGCGATGCGATGGGAGTACCTCGACCGCAAAGACCGCGAACCGTACCCGTGGCGGGGCGAGATCCGGATCACCCAGGGCCGGGAGAACACGGCGGACGGACGGCCGGGCCGGGCCTTCATCGAATGCCGGGACAACGGCGTCGGGATGAGCCGGTCCGTGCTGGAACACACCTTCAGCCGGGCCGGCCGCCGCTTCTCACAGACCCGCGCCTTCCGCCAGGAGCAGGCCCGCTGGCTGGCGGAGGATCCGGAGCTGCGGCTCTACCCGTACAGCCGGTTCGGGATCGGCGTGCTCAGCTACTTCATGATCGCCGACGAGGTCTCCCTGGTGACCCGTGAGGTCCGCACGGGCGGCACCACGGCCGGGCAGGCGCTGGTGGTCGACATCTCCAGCAGCAGCGGCCTGTTCCGCATCCGCCCGTACAGCGACAACGACCCGGATCCCATGCGCGAGGGCGGCACCAGGGTCCGGCTGATGCTCAGCGAGCCCGAGCCGGGCGAGGAGCCGCTCTCCATCCTGAAGGTGATGAGCCATCAGGTACGGCTCAGCGAGTACCGGATGACGCTGGAGGAGGACGGCCGTGAACCGCTCGTACGCGAGCCGGACCGGCTGCACCACCCCGCCCCGGAGGACGAGCCCGCCCCGGCCGAACCACTGAACGCACGCGGACCGGTGTGGTGGGTGTCGGGCAACGGCGCGGTGCTCTCGGACGGCATCGTCACCTCCGCCACGCCCTTCGGGTACGTCATCAACCTGTCCGGTCCCCAGGTCCCCAAGCTCAGCGTCAACCGCAACAGCATGCTGGAGTGGGACCGCGAGTGGGCCGGGGAGCAGGTGCGCGCGACCGCCCTCGCCAGCC
>NZ_MUNH01000276.1:0-9748 GCF_002154615.1 Streptomyces recifensis | reverse complement strand
GCCGAGCGCCCACAGGTCGGAGGCGGGACCGGGGTCGTGCCCGCGTATCCGCTCCGGCGCGAGGTAGTCGACCGAGCCGACGACCTCACCCGTACGGGTGATGGTGCTGTCGCCCTCTATCTGCGCGATGCCGAAGTCGGTGAGCAACACCCGGCTGTCCCGGCCCAGCAGGACGTTGCCGGGCTTCACATCCCGGTGCAGCACCCCCGCCGTGTGCGCCGCGCGCAGCGCCCGCAGCACCCACAGCCCGATCCGCGCGGCCTCGCGGGGCTCGATCCGCCCGCGCTCCTTGACCGCGTCGGCCAGCGACTCCCCCTCGACCAGCTCCATGACGATCCACGGGCGGCCGTCGTGCTCCAGCACGTCGTGCACGGTGACGACGGCGGAGTGGTTGATGCGCGCGGCCGCGCGGGCCTCGGCGCGGGTACGGGCCAGCAGCACGTGCTGGTCGCTCTCCGAGACGTACAGCGCCGCGGTCAGCTCCTTGACGGCGACCTTCCGGTGCAGCACCTCGTCATGGGCGCGCCACACCCGTCCCATGCCACCGCTGCCGATGGAATCGGTGAGCCGGTAGCGGCCCGCCACGAGCTGGCCCTGCATCTGATTCACGTTGCCCCGCAATGCTCTTGTCAGGGTCAGACTATGGACCGGCCCCCGCCCAGGGAACCGGCGGGGTGCCACGGAACCGGCACTGTGACTGTTGTCGCTTCCGCACAGTCCGTGCAACCGAACGCCCGCTTCCGCAAAGGGCCCTGTCGGAGCGTCGCCTCAGCCGGTGTAGCGGTAGGTGGCCGTCGCCTGGTCGTACAGCCGGGTGACCTCGTCCCGCTCCGCCTCCGGGCCGCGCACCTGCACGATGTGGTACCGCCCGTTCAGCAGCATCGCCATGTTGCGCACGAACAGGTCACGTCCCTGGGCGTCGGTCCAGGTGAACTGCCCCTCGGCCATGGTCCGTCCGCCCACCTCGATGGTCCGCAGCCCGGACGCCGTGGCCCAGCTGGAGTCGCGGTACGGCTGCAACTCCCGTTCCTTGTCCCGCTGGTACACCATCGGGTCGGTGCCGTAGGTGGAGGTGCTGTCCCGGCCGGGCACCACGACCAGCTCGAAGTTGCCGTGCGAATACACCACTTGGCCACTGCCGTTGCGCGGCGCGTGCGACCAGCCCTTGGCGACGGCGACCTTGAAGCCGGCCGGGTCGGTGCGCAGGGTGAACCCGTCCGCCGCCGCTCCTCCGCCGGTCTGGGTCTCGGTGGCGGGCGAGGACGCGGTCGGCCCGTCGTCCGGGGTGCTCGCCGCATCCGACGGCTGCCGCTCGTGGGAGGGCGCGGGGCTCGCCTGCCCCGCCGCTCCGGCACGGTCACCGTCCTCGCCCTGCTTGGGCATGAACATCACCGCGTACGCCACGGCCCCGGCCAGCAGCAGGAGGACGAGCAGCAGCAGGGTGCGGCCGAGGTTGCGCGGGGAGCCCTGCGCCTCCTGCCGGGCCCGCTTGTGCCGGGCGTGCGGATGCGGAACCGGCGCCTTGTTGCGGCGCCGCCACCGGGCCAGCTCACCGCGCCGGCGCACTATCGGCAGCCGGGTCGGGTCGGCGGGCGGCACCGGCACCACATGGGCACCGGCGTCCGGCTCGGGCGCGGACCGCACCAGCGAGCGCAGCCAGCCGCTCAGTTCCTCGAAGTCCAGCCGCTCGGTGGGGTCCTGACGCAGCAGCGACTCCACGACCGGGCGCAGCGGCCCGCACTCCTCCGCGTAGGCGGGCGGTTCCGCGCACACCAGCTGCACCAGCTCGGCGGTGGACTCCTCCGGGTAGGGCGCGTGCCCCTGGACGGCGCGGAAGAGCAGCGCGCCGAGCGCCCACAGGTCGGTCGCGGGGCCGACGGGCGCGGCCAGTTGCCAGTTCTCGTGCACCGGGCCGGCCTGCTCGGGCGCCCACCGCTCGGTCACCGGGCCGACCACGGTCATCCGCATGTGCCGCGACCGCTCGGCCGCGATGGCGGTACCGGGCCCGCGCCGCGCTCCGGCCGTCTCCGGCTCGTCCCACCCGGACACGCCGGACCCGCCGCCGTTCTGCGCGGGCAGCGCGGGCCGGGGCGGACCGGGCACGCCCGGCCGGGCAGGGTTCAACGGGTAGGGCGGCGGCGCCTCCAGCTGGGCTTGGCGGGGCCCGGCGCCGTGCCAGGGCCGCCCGGCGACCCCGTACGGATCGGCCACGTGGCCGGGCGGGTTGCCGCCCTCCTCCGCGATCTCCCCCTCGGCGGCCGTCCGCGCGCCGGGCAGGGCGGTACGGCCGCCCCGCTGCGACTCCTGTACGCGGGCGGCGGCGCGGGCCCCCGCGCGGTACGCGGCGATGGCCCCGGCGCGGGCGGCCCGGATGTCGTCCCCGCTCTCCATGGGGCGGGGCAGGGCCGGCGCGGGGGCGCCGGAGTCGCCGTTGGCGGCGGGTGCGGGCAGTCCGCCGGCCACGCGGGCCTGGATCGCGGCACGCCGGGCGGCCTCGGGGTCCGTGTCGGCGACGGCCGCCGCCCCGGCCGTACGCGGTACGACACTCCCGCCGGGCTGCCGCTGGTCGGGCAGCGGGTGGTCCTCCGGGCCGTCCTGGGCCGGGACCGGGTCGTACCCGCAGAGCGCCTCCTCCGCCGCGCCGACCGCCAGGCCGGTCAGCATGACCCGGCCGTCGTCGCAGACCAGGACCGTGCGGGCGGTGATGTTGCGGTGGGTCCAGCCGTGGGCGTGCAGCACGCGCAGCGCCATCACCACGTCGGCCGCGACCTCGGCCGCCCGGTAGGGCGACAGCGGCTGCTCGGCGAGGAGCGCGGACAGCGGACGCGCCGACACCGCCTCGCTGACGATCCACAGCGAACCGCCCTCGGCGAACACGTCGAAGACCTGGTCCAGTCGCGGGTGGTCCGGTATCCGGGCCGCCGCCTGCGCGGCCTCCACGGCGCGTCGCACGGCGGGGTCCCCGGGCGTACGGGTGGCGCTGCGGCCCGCCGGGGCACGACGGCCGCGCTCACGCGCGGTGAACCCCTCGGGCAGTCCCTCGGCGTCGATCACCTCGGCCTCGACGACCTCCGGCAACGGCACCTGACGGACCAGCACCTCCTGCCCGCTGTAGGTGTCGAAGGCGTACGTCTCGGTGAGTTCGTACTCGTCGGAGGGCGGCAGCGGCAGTCGGTAGCGGTCCGCGAGCACCCGCCCCGCGTAGTCGTCCACGTCTGCCACCCCCTGCCGTTCCGGTCGCCCGCGATCGCTCACCACCCGTCACGCGTCACACCCGGCTGCGTACGGTTCTCAACCATTCACGATACGTGCCGGAGGCAACCCGCACCGAGGGGATGACCGATTACAGGCTCCCAACCCGAACTCGTTCAGGTCACGACTTGGGCTCGAAGGACGCCGTGAGCGTCTTCCAGGTGTCCTCGCGCAGCGCGCCGTCCCAGTCGGAGCTCTTCGCGGTGTACATCAGCGCGTGCCCGAGGTGGTCGTTGACCTTGAAACCCCGGTCGATGGAACGGTACTTGGTGCCGCCGTCCACATAGGTGAACTCCCAGTCGGCCGTGGTCCAGCCCCGGTAGTCCACCTTCGCTATCCGGATGCGGTCGTACTGGGAGCGCACCATGTAGCGCTCCTGGTTCTCCCAGTCCCTCACCGGGTCGCTCTTGGGCGTGCTGGTCCAGGCGACGAGCAGCTTCTGTCCGCCGGGGCCGGTGTAGCGGTCGCCCGCGGCGCCCGTCGACCCGTACTTCCAGCCCTTGGGCAGGCCGATCGAGTAACCCTGGGAGCTCTTGTGGGTCGTCACGACGGGCGCACTGCCCGAACCCTTCTTCCCGGAGGAGCCGGAGGAGTCGTCGTCCGAACCGCCGCTGCCGCCCTTGCCCTTGTCCTTGCCGTCGGAGTCGTCGGCGGTGCTCCCGTCGTCGGCACCGCCGGAGCGGGAGCCGTCGGTCGCGGGTGCGGACCCCGAACCGTCGGGACCGGTCGCGCCGGAGCCGTCCTTGTCCGGGTCACGCTTGGTGGAGGAACTGGCGCTGGGCGCGCCCTGGGCGCCGGTGCCCTTGTCGTCGCCACCGCCGAGGGTGAGGGCGAGGACGGTGCCGACCACCACCAGGGCCAGCGCGATCACCGCCGCCACGACGATCAGCGTGCGCCGGGGCACCACGTCGGTGAGCGACGCCTTGGGCGCCGGCCTCGGCGGGAGATCCATGTCGGGCCGGGGCATCACGGGCCAGCTCGAACTTGGCTTGTTCGCGCTGGAGTTCGGCGTGTCGGACGCCCCGCGTCCAGCGGCCCCGGTCGTCACTCCGGACTCGCTCTTCGACCGGGCGGCAGCCGCGGCCGACGCGGCACCGGCGGCCTTGCGCACCGAGCGCAGCGCGCCGCGCACCTTGTCCCCGGACTCCTCCCGCTTCGTCTCGGGGGAGTCGGGCTGCGCCGGGATAGGCACCACTCGGGTGGCGTCCAGCGGCTCGGCGTCACCGGCGTTGATGACCTTGTTGAGCATGGCCCGCGCGCCGGCGTCGTCGAGCCGCTGCTCGGGCTCCTTGGTGAGCAGGCCCTTGATGACGTCGCCCAGCGGGCCCGCGTTCTTGGGCTCCTCGGGGCTCTCGGTCATCACGGCGGTCAGGGTGGCGATGGCCGACCCCTTGTCGTACGGCGGCACGCCCTCGACCGCCGCGTACAGCAGGCCGCCGAGCGACCACAGGTCGGCGGCGGGACCGGGCTTGTGGCCGCGGGCCCGCTCCGGGGAGATGTAGGAGGGGGCACCGACGAGCATGCCGGTGGAGGTGATCGACGGGTCGCCCTCGACCTGGGCGATGCCGAAGTCGGTGAGCACGACCCGGCCGTCCTCGGCGATCAGTACGTTGGACGGCTTCACGTCGCGGTGCAGGATGCCCTCGCGGTGCGCGGACCGCAGCACGTCCAGCACGGCGAGCCCCACCTCGGCGGCCCGACGGGGCGTCAGCACGCCGTCCTCACGAATGACCTCGGCCAGGGACTTGCCCTCGACCAGCTCCATGACGATCCACGGCCGGTCGTCCTCGTCGACCACGTCGAAGACCGTCACCGCGCTGTTGTTCCGGATACGGGCGATCGCCTTGGCCTCGCGCAGCGTGCGCGTGATCAGGCGCCGCTTCTCCTCCTCGTCGATGTTCGACGGGAACCGCAGCTCCTTGACCGCCACCGTCCGGCCCAGGGTCTCGTCCTCGGCACGCCACACCGTGCCCATGCCGCCCCGGCCCAGCACGTCCCCCAGCCGGTACCGCCCGGCGAGAAGACGACGCTCGTTCTTGCCCTGACGAGTCTCCTGACGGGATGACCCCGCCCGCTCCGCCTCCGACATGCGTCCCCTCATGCAACCCGCCCTGACAGAGCCTTCATTGTCCCTCACCCGGCAACCGGCCGACGCCCAGGGGCCCCCTCCGGACGCACCTCGTGCGCCGTGCCGACGGGCCTTCCGAACCAGATGTTCCAGTTGCCGGGATGATGTCCCCGACGCGGAAGGAGCCAGGGATGCCGACCCTTCGGACAGTCCTGTCCATACCGGTTCTCGTGGCTGTGCTGCTCACCCCCACGGCTCTTGGCGCGTCCTGCGGCGCCCAGTTCTCGGACACTGCGCTTGTGTTGCTGGTCAGCGGGGTGAAGCCCCCGCCGAGGCCCTGCCGGCGCAGGGCCTTCGTGGCGATCGTCGTGCTGCAACTCGCCACGGAACACCGGCTGTCCGACACCGTCGAACAGAACCTCCCCGGACTCCTGCCCCGACTCCGCGCCGGGACACGGCACTCCGGCGAGGAATCCGGCCCCGCCCCGCGCACCCTGCGCAGCCGCACCAGCGGCATCACCGACCGCGCCCACCCCGCGGGCGCGACGGCGGGCACCCGGCTCGAACCGGCTCCGGGAGCAGCCGAGTTGTATCCCCGTACCCCCTTGAACGAGCGGGCCGGGAACGGAGGTCCCGTACCCGGCCACTCGTTCGAGTGAAGCTCCGGCCGGCCCTACAGCGCCTACAGCGGCACGATGTCCGGCGCGCCCAGCCGGGCCGCGTCCGCCGTGAGGTCGTCAGGCTGGCGCTGGGACTCGCGCTCGGCCTCGACCCGCTTCTCGTAGTGCTCGACCTCGCGGGCGATCTGGTCCTCGTCCCACCCGAGCACCGGTGCCATCAGCTCGGCGGCCTCGCGGGCGCTGCGGGTGCCCCGGTCGAAGGTCTCGATGGAGATGCGGGTGCGGCGGGTGAGGACGTCGTCCAGGTGCCGGGCGCCCTCGTGGGAGGCCGCGTAGACGATCTCGGCACGCAGATAGTCGTCCGCGTGCCGCAGGGGTTCGCCGAGGGTGGGGTCGGCGGCTATCAGGTCGAGGAGCTGGTCGGCCGTCGAGCCGTACCGGTTCAGGAGGTGCTCGACGCGGGCCACGTGCAGGCCGCTGCGCTCGGCTATGCGCTCGCGGGCGTTCCACATCGCCGGGTACCCCTCGGCGCCGAGCAGGGGGATGTCCTCGGTGACGGAGTCGGCCACCCTGCGGTCCAGGCCGTGCACCGCCGCGTCGACGGCGTCCTTCGCCATCACCCGGTACGTCGTGTACTTGCCCCCCGCGACGACCACCAGGCCCGGCACCGGGTGTGCCACGGTGTGCTCGCGGGACAGCTTGCTGGTGGCCTCGGACTCCCCGGCCAGCAGGGGCCGCAGGCCCGCGTAGACACCCTCGACGTCGTCACGGCTGAGCGGTACCGCCAGGACCGAGTTGACGTGCTCCAGCAGGTAGTCGATGTCGGCGCTGGACGCGGCCGGGTGGGCCTTGTCGAGGTCCCACTCGGTGTCGGTGGTGCCGACGATCCAGTGCCGGCCCCAGGGGATGACGAAGAGGACGGACTTCTCGGTGCGCAGGATCAGGCCGGTGCTGGAGTGGATGCGGTCCCTGGGCACGACCAGGTGGATGCCCTTGGACGCCTTGACGTGGAACTGGCCGCGCTCCCCCACCAGGCCCTGGGTGTCGTCGGTCCACACCCCGGTGGCGTTGACCACCTGGCGGGCGCGGATCTCGTACTCCCCGCCGCCCTCCACGTCCTCCACCCGGACCCCGACGACCCGCTCGCCCTCGCGCAGGAACCCGGTGACACGGGCGCGGTTGGCGACCTTGGCCCCGTAGGACGCGGCGGTGCGGACCAGGGTGGCGACGAAGCGGGCGTCGTCCACCTCGGCGTCGTAGTACTGGAGGGCGCCGACCAGGGCGTCCTTGCGCAGGCAGGGGGCGACGCGCAGGGCGCGGCTGCGGCTGAGGTGACGGTGCGTGGGCAGGCCCCGGCCGTGGCCCCTCGCCATGGACATCACGTCGTACAGCGCGACGCCCGCGCCCGCGTACAGGCGCTCCCAGCCGCGGTGCTGGAGGGGGTAGAGGAACGGGACCGGTTTGACCAGGTGCGGGGCGAGGCGCTCCAGGAGAAGGCCGCGCTCCTTCAGGGCCTCGCGCACGAGGGGGAAGTCGAGCATCTCCAGATAGCGCAGGCCGCCGTGTATCAGCTTGCTGGACCGGCTGGAGGTGCCGGACGCCCAGTCCCGCGCCTCCACCAGGCCGGTGGACAGGCCACGGGTGGCCGCGTCCAGCGCGGTGCCCGCACCCACGATGCCGCCGCCGACCACCAGCACGTCCAGTTCACGCTCGGCCATCTCCGCCAGTGCCCCGGCGCGCTGCGCCGGGTCTAGGGTCGCTGTCCTCACCGCTGCCTCCCGCTCTCGCAGACCTGCTGACGGACCGCGCCCGGTGCGGCGCCGCCCCTTCGTCCCCTCCTCATGCCCAGAACCTCATGCTCAAAAGTGTGGCGGGCCCGGCCGGGTTCGGCCACCACGGGCCCTCAGCCTGTGGACAACTCGCGTGTATCACCCCGAAGACACACGAACACAATCACACATAACGGTCATATTTGTACCTAGTCTGACTGTGCGCTCGCTCAGGCGGTCCACCGGGCTTGCGCACCATTCCCACTTCGGCTATCGGGAAGGACGGCCCACGCCATGCCCGCAGATCTCGCCGTCATCGGACTCGGTCCCTACGGCCTGCCGCTGGCCCAGGCCGCCGTCGCCGCAGGCATCCCCACCATCGGATACGCCACCGGCCCCGAGGCGGGGTCGCTCAGCCCCGCCGAACTCCGCCGGATGCGCTCCACCGGCTTCAGGCCCAGCACCGACCCCGCCCAGCTCGGCCGGGTCCGCACCGCCGTCATCTGCGCGCCCACCCCGCGCGGCGCCGACGGCGAACTCGACCTCGGCCAGGTCGAGGCGGCCGCCCGCACGCTGGCCGAGCGGCTGCGCCCGCACACCACGGTCATCCTGGAGTCGCCCGTCCTGCCCGGCACCACCGAGGACCTGCTGCGGCCGATCCTGGAACGCGGCTCCGGACTGCGCGCCGGGCGCGACTTCCACCTCGCCTACTCCCCCAGCCGGACCGACCCGGGCAGCCGCGACCACACCCCGGCCCCCAGGGTCATCGGCGGCCTCACCCCGGCCTGCACCGAGTCGGCCGCCGCCTTCTACGGCCGGCTCACCGACAAGGTGGTCCGGGCGCGGGGGCTGCGCGAGGCGGAGGCGGTACGGCTGCTGGAGACCAACTTCCGGCACGTCAACATCGCGCTCGTCAACGAGATGGCCGTCGTCTGCCACGAGCTGGGCGTCGACCTGTGGGACGTGATCCGCTGCGCCGAGACCAAGCCGTTCGGCTTCCAGGCGTTCCGGCCGGGGCCCGGCGTCGGCGGCCACGGCGTGCCGCAGGACCTCACCGGCCACGCCAGCCGGGGGCTTCGCATGGTGGAGCTGGCCCAGCAGGTCAACGAACGCATGCCGCACTACGTCGTCCAGCGGGCCGCCGCCCTCCTCAACGAGCACGGCAAGTCCGCCCGAGGCGCCCGCGTCCTCCTCCTCGGCGTCACCTACAAGGCCGACCTCGCCGACCAGCAGGGCGCCCCCGCCCACGAGATCGCCGTCCGCCTGATGGAACTCGGCGCCTCCGTCAGCTACCACGACCCCCACATCCCCGCCTGGCACGTCCTGGACCGCCCGGTCCCCCGCGCCGACTCCCTCTACGAAGCCGCGGCCGCCGCCGACCTCACCCTCCTCCTCCAGCCCCACCGCACCTACGACCTCCAGGGCCTCTCCGTAAAGGCCCAACTCCTCCTGGACACCCGAGGAGCCACCCCTACGGGCGCGGCGCACCGGTTGTAAAACGGAGCGCGCGGGAGCAGTCGCGCCCGTGCACCCCCATGCCTCCGGACGCGCCCCCGCGCACACGAAAGGGCCCGATCACTCCAAGGTGACCGGGCCCTCTGCGTGCGAAAAGCGGTCAGCGGCGGTGCTGGCTGTCCGCGACCGTGACCTCGACGCGCTGGAATTCCTTCAGCTCGCTGTAGCCCGTGGTGGCCATGGCGCGGCGGAGGGCGCCGAAGAAGTTCATGGAGCCGTCGGGGGTGCGGGAGGGGCCGGTGAGGACCTCCTCCAGGGTGCCGACGGTGCCGAGGTCGACCTTCTGGCCGCGCGGCAGCTCCTCGTTGACCGCCTCCATGCCCCAGTGGTGGCCCTTGCCGGGCGCGTCCGTGGCACGGGCCAGCGGGGAGCCCATCATCACCGCGTCGGCGCCGCAGGCGATCGCCTTGGGCAGGTCGCCGGACCAGCCGACCCCGCCGTCCGCGATCACGTGCACGTACCGGCCGCCGGACTCGTCCATGTAGTCGCGGCGGGCGGCGGCCACGTCGGCGACCGCGGTCGCC
>NZ_MUNH01000026.1:0-11881 GCF_002154615.1 Streptomyces recifensis | reverse complement strand
GCACCTCGCGCGGCCGCGCGCTGGTCACCGCCCGGCAGATCGCCATGTACCTGTGCCGGGAGCTGACGGACCTGTCGCTGCCGAAGATCGGCGCTCAGTTCGGCGGCCGCGACCACACCACCGTCATGCACGCGGACCGCAAGATCCGGGCGCTGATGGCCGAGCGGCGCTCGATCTACAACCAGGTCACCGAGCTGACGAACCGCATCAAGAACGGCTGACGCCGGCCGCGTGCAGGCCCATGAGGGCGCCCCGGGAGTTCTCCGGGGCGCCCTTCGGCGTTCCGGCGGGAAACGTCCACGGGAGAGACGGTTGCTGCGGTGGGGGACGCGGGGAGGCGGCAGCCGCCGGGGGCTGCGGAAGAGGAGCCGGAGGTGAACAGCACGTCGGCCGACGCACGTGGAAGCCCTTGTACGGGCATCGGGAGGGCCGCCGAGCCCGCGATCCGAGCCTCTAAACCCGTCCCCACCCTCTGACCCCCGTGTCCCACCAGCAACCTTGTGTTCGATTCCCCGGCGAGTTACGGCCTCTCTCCACAGATTTCCCGACTTTCTTTCGCCCACAGGGTGGGGACTGCGAAGTTGTCCCAAGCTGCGTCCACAGGGAGGCTGGGGGTTGGACATCTGCCCAGCTCAGAGGGCTGTGGATTCGTGGACGAGCGATCTCCACAGGGTGTGGACAGAGACTCCGTCCACACCCTGTGCGTAACGTTGTCCACGGCTGGCCCCACAGGCTGGGGGCGGTTGTCCCCAGCAGAAGCCAGCTTCTCCACATCACTGTCCACTGTTCGGCAACATCACGGGGCCGGTCACTGCGTCGAGTGAAAGCCGTCACACGAAACTGCCAACAGCCCCTGTGGGAAACGGCGCCAAACCTGGGGACGCAGCTGGGGAGAACTCGCCCTGTCCTGGGGACGGTGTGTGCAGAACTTTCTGTTCTCCACAGATGGGCCAAGTTGTCCACGGGCTCCGCCCACAGGGGCAGTGGATAAAATTTGGGGCCTGACCTGCGAAAACGGGGTTATCCACGGTATCCACAGGCCCTACTACTACTCCCGACTAGAGAGAGCTAGGAATCCGTTTCGAAGCGGGGCCTGTGCACAACTCGCTGTTTCGCCCTCGGCTGCCGCCCGGACCGACTTGACCCCGACCGGCACCTGCTGTCAGCGCGGTGCGTCAGACTGGTCACCGGTGTCCTTCCCCTCGCAACGGGAGGCGACACCGAGTCGGAGGACTCAGAAGGCAACAGCAGGAGGCGGCTTACGGTGAAGATCCGGGTGGAACGCGACGTACTCGCGGAGGCAGTGGCGTGGGCGGCACGCAGCCTCCCGGCCCGTCCGCCGGCGCCTGTCCTCGCCGGCCTGCTGCTGAAGGCCGAGGAGGGCCAGCTCAGCCTGTCGGGCTTCGACTACGAGGTCTCCGCCCGGGTAGGCGTCGAGGCCGAGGTCGAGGAGGAGGGCACCGTCCTGGTCTCCGGCCGGCTGCTCGCCGACATCTGCCGCGCGCTGCCCAACCGCCCGGTGGAGATCTCCACCGACGGTGTGCGGGCCACCGTGGTCTGCGGCTCCTCGCGGTTCACCCTCCACACCCTGCCGGTGGAGGAGTACCCGGCGCTGCCGCAGATGCCGACCGCCACGGGCACCGTCCCCGGCGAGGTCTTCGCGGCCGCCGCGTCCCAGGTGGCCATCGCCGCCGGGCGCGACGACACGCTGCCCGTCCTCACCGGTGTGCGCATCGAGATCGAGGGCGACACCGTCACCCTGGCCTCCACCGACCGCTACCGCTTCGCGGTCCGCGAGTTCCTGTGGAAGCCGGAGAACCCCGACGCCTCCGCGGTCGCCCTGGTCCCGGCCAAGACGCTGCTGGACACCGCCAAGTCGCTCGGCGCCGGTGACAGCGTCACCCTGGCGCTCTCCGGCTCCGGCTCGGGCGAGGGCCTCATCGGCTTCGAGGGCGCCGGCCGCCGCACCACCACGCGGCTGCTCGAGGGCGACCTGCCGAAGTACCGCACGCTGTTCCCGACGGAGTTCAACTCGGTCGCCGTGATCGAGACCGCCCCCTTCGTGGAGGCCGTCAAGCGCGTCGCCCTGGTCGCCGAGCGGAACACCCCGGTGCGGCTGAGCTTCGAGCAGGGCGTGCTGATCCTGGAGGCCGGCTCCAGCGACGACGCACAGGCTGTGGAAAGGGTCGACGCCCAGCTCGACGGCGACGACATCTCGATCGCCTTCAACCCGACCTTCCTGCTGGACGGTCTGAGCGCGATCGACTCCCCCGTGGCCCAGCTCTCGTTCACCACCTCGACCAAGCCGGCGCTGCTCAGCGGCAAGCCCGCGCTGGACGCGGAGGCGGACGACGCCTACAAGTACCTGATCATGCCGGTGCGCCTGAGCGGCTGAGCCGGGCTCCCCGGCACCGGACCGAGTGCGGGACCGGTGGCAAAAGCCCAGGTGGGGGCGTACGTATGAGCGCGTATACCCACAGTTGTGCAGGACGGGTCGCCGTTAGGCTCGGTGCCGGGCACCCACGTGCCCGGCACGCCACACAGCGACCTAAGGATCAACTGATGGAGCTCGGTCTCGTCGGCCTCGGCAAGATGGGCGGCAACATGCGTGAGCGCATCCGCCGCGCAGGCCACACCGTCATCGGATACGACCGCAACGCGGACCTCGCGGACGTCCACAGCCTCGAAGAGCTTGTGGGCAAGCTCAGCGCCCCGCGCGTGGTCTGGGTGATGGTTCCGGCGGGCGAGGCGACGCAGGCGACCGTCGACCGGCTCGGCGAGCTGCTGGAGCCCGGCGACGTGGTCGTGGACGGCGGCAACTCCCGCTGGACGGACGACGAGAAGCACGCCGAGGAGCTGGCGGCCAAGGGCATAGGCTTCGTCGACTGCGGCGTCTCCGGCGGCGTCCACGGCCTGGCGAACGGCTACGCGCTGATGTACGGCGGTGACGAGGAGAACGTCGCCAAGGTGCGGCCCGTCCTCGACGCGCTGAAGCCCGAGGGCGACTTCGGCTCCGTACACGCCGGCAAGGTCGGCGCGGGCCACTTCTCGAAGATGGTCCACAACGGCATCGAGTACGCCATGATGCAGGCGTACGCCGAGGGCTGGGAGCTGCTGGAGAAGGTCGACTCCGTGGAGAACGTCCGCGAGATCTTCCGCTCCTGGCAGGAGGGCACGGTCATCCGGTCCTGGCTGCTCGACCTCGCGGTCAACGCCCTGGACGACGACGAGCACCTGGACGGCCTGCGCGGCTACGCGCAGGACTCCGGTGAGGGACGCTGGACGGTGGAGGCCGCGATCGACAACGCGGTGCCGCTGCCCGCGATCACCGCGTCGCTGTTCGCGCGGTTCGCCTCGCGGCAGGACGACTCGCCGCAGATGAAGATGATCGCCGCGCTGCGCAACCAGTTCGGCGGCCACGCCGTCGAGAAGAAGCCGTAACCAGGCAGAAGAAGTAGTCCACAGGGTCGTTCCGGCGATCCACAGGCTGTTGAGGGAGGTCGGCGAACGACCATGCACGTCACGCATCTTTCGCTGGCCGACTTCCGCTCGTACGCCCGGGCCGAGGTTCCGCTCGGCTCGGGTGTCACCGCCTTCGTGGGCCCCAACGGGCAGGGCAAGACCAACCTCGTCGAGGCCGTCGGCTATCTGGCCACCCTCGGCAGCCACCGGGTCTCCGCCGACGCCCCCCTGGTCCGCATGGGCGCCGAGCGTGCCGTCGTCCGGGCGCAGGTCCGCCAGGGCGAGCGGCAGCAGCTGGTCGAGCTGGAGCTGAACCCCGGCCGCGCCAACCGGGCCCGGATCAACCGGTCCTCGCAGGTCAGGCCGCGTGACGTACTCGGCATCGTGCGGACCGTGCTGTTCGCGCCCGAGGACCTCGCGCTGATCAAGGGCGACCCCGGTGAGCGCCGTCGCTTCCTGGACGAGCTGATCACCGCGCGCGCCCCGCGCATGGCGGGCGTCCGCTCCGACTACGACCGGGTGCTCAAGCAGCGCAACACCCTGCTGAAGTCGGCCGCCCTGGCGCGCCGGCACGGCGGCCGCTCCATGGACCTCTCCACGCTCGACGTGTGGGACCAGCACCTCGCGCGCGCGGGCGCCGAGCTGCTGGCCCAGCGCCTGGACCTCATCGGGGTGCTCCAGCCGCTCGCCGACAAGGCGTACGAGCAGCTCGCCCCCGGCGGCGGTCCCGTCGCGCTGGAGTACAAGTCCTCCGCCCCGGGCACCGCGCACACCCGCGAGGAGCTGGCCGAACAGCTGCTGGGCGCGCTCGCCGAGGCACGCAAGCAGGAGATCGAGCGGGGCGTGACCCTGGTCGGCCCGCACCGCGACGACCTGGTGCTGCGCCTGGGCCGTCTCCCCGCCAAGGGGTACGCCTCGCACGGCGAGTCCTGGTCCTACGCGCTCGCGCTGCGCCTGGCCTCGTACGACCTGCTGCGCGCCGAGGGCAATGAGCCGGTGCTGATCCTGGACGACGTCTTCGCCGAGCTGGACGCCCGGCGCCGGGAGCGGCTGGCCGAGCTGGTGGCGCCCGGCGAGCAGGTGCTGGTGACGGCCGCGGTCGACGACGACGTTCCGCACGTCCTGGCGGGCGCCCGGTACGCGGTGTCCGACGGCACGGTGGAGCCGGTATGAGCGACGGGGACGGGCAGGAGCGCAAGGCGCCGGAGCCGTCCGGTGTCGACCTCGCGCGCGTGGCGCTGCGGGCGGCCAAGGAGCAGGCACGCGCGCGTGGGGACGCGGCGCGGCAGAAGAAGCAGGCGCGGCGCGGCGGTGGCCTGCGCTCCGGCGCGCGGGCGGACGGCCGGGACCCGATGGCGCTGGGCGCGGCGATCAACCGGCTGCTGAACGAGCGCGGCTGGGAGGCCCCGGCGGCGGTCGGCGGCGTCATGGGCCGCTGGCCGCAGATCGTCGGCGAGGACTTGGCGAAGCACTGCGTGCCGCAGCGGTACGACGAGGACGAGCGGGTGCTGTCGGTCTCCTGTGACTCGACGGCGTGGGCGACGCAGCTCCGCCTGCTGGCGCCGACGCTCGTGGCCCGGCTGAACGAGGACCTCGGTCACGGCACGGTCCGGATGATCAAGGTGAACGGTCCGGGCGCCCCGGTGCGCCGTTATGGGCCCCTCCGGGCCCCCGGAAGCGCCGGTCCGGGCGACACCTACGGGTGACGTACCTCACGTCTGACCAGTGCGGCGCAAGGGCACTCCGCAGCCGTACGGGTGTACGGACCGGCGGCCGATCATGGGCGGACCCCCCGATGGACAAGGGCTGACGGCCCGAAGCCCTGAGCGCCGCTGTGAGCCCCTCGCAGCCCCCTTCCCCATATCGGGACCCGGTCGGGGCCGGTTCAGGGCGGCACATGCGTACTCAGGTGCCCGCAAGCCCCCATCATTGTCAGTGCTACCGGTAGACTGGAAGGCGATCCCGCCCCATTCGTGGGGACCGTCCGGGAAAAGCTGAGCAACGCTGATTCAGGGCTTACCAACGCAACATGCCGCAGCCGCTCCGGCAACCCTCCTTCCGGAGGGCGCGCACCCCCAAGGAGCGCTCGTGCTGTGCCAGAAAGGGCGCTTCGTGGCCGATTCCGGCAACCCCAACGAGAACATTCCTTCCACCGACGCCGGCGTCACGGGCGAGGCAGTCGCCGCCTCGTACGACGCCAGCGCCATCACCGTGCTCGAAGGGCTGGACGCGGTCCGCAAGCGCCCCGGCATGTACATCGGTTCCACCGGTGAGCGCGGTCTGCACCACCTGGTGTACGAGGTCGTCGACAACTCCGTCGACGAGGCGCTGGCCGGTCACGCGGACACCATCGACGTGACGATCCTGCCCGACGGCGGGGTGCGCGTGGTGGACAACGGCCGAGGCATCCCGGTCGGCATCGTGGCCTCCGAGGGCAAGCCGGCCCTCGAGGTCGTGCTGACCGTGCTGCACGCGGGCGGCAAGTTCGGCGGCGGCGGTTACGCCGTCTCCGGCGGTCTGCACGGTGTGGGCGTGTCCGTGGTGAACGCGCTGTCCATGAAGGTCGCCGTCGAGGTGAAGACGGACGGCTACCGCTGGACGCAGGACTACAAGATGGGCGTCCCCACGGCGCCGCTGGTGAAGAACGAGGCGACCGAGGAGACCGGCACGTCGGTCACCTTCTGGGCCGACCCGGAGATCTTCGAGACCACGGAGTACTCCTTCGAGACGCTGTCCCGGCGTTTCCAGGAGATGGCGTTCCTCAACAAGGGCCTGACGATCAGGCTCACCGACGAGCGCGAGTCGGCGAAGGCCACGAGCGGCGCGGACGAGGCGGGCGCGGACGAGAAGGCCGAGGTCAAGTCGGTCACGTACCGCTACGACGGCGGCATCGTCGACTTCGTGACGTACCTGAACTCCCGCAAGGGCGACGTCGTGCACCCCACGGTCGTCTCGCTGGAGGCGGAGGACAAGGACAAGAGCCTGTCCCTCGAGGTCGCCATGCAGTGGAACGGCGGATACAGCGAGGGTGTCTACTCCTTCGCCAACATCATCCACACCCACGAGGGCGGCACCCACGAGGAAGGCTTCCGGGCCGCGCTGACCTCCCTGATCAACAAGTACGCGCGCGACAAGAAGCTGCTGCGCGAGCGGGACGACAACCTCACCGGTGACGACATCCGCGAGGGCCTGACCGCGATCATCTCGGTCAAGCTGAGCGAGCCGCAGTTCGAGGGCCAGACCAAGACCAAGCTGGGCAACACCGAGGCCAAGACCTTCGTCCAGCGCGCGGTCTACGAGCACCTCAACGACTGGCTGGACCGCAACCCGGTCGAGGCGGCGGACATCATCCGCAAGGGCATCCAGGCGGCCACCGCGCGTGTGGCGGCCCGCAAGGCCCGTGACCTCACCCGGCGCAAGGGTCTGCTGGAGTCCGGCGCGCTGCCGGGCAAGCTGTCCGACTGCCAGTCGAACGACCCGTCCAGGTGCGAGATCTTCATCGTCGAGGGCGACTCCGCCGGCGGTTCGGCCAAGTCCGGCCGCAACCCGCAGTACCAGGCGATCCTCCCGATCCGGGGCAAGATCCTCAACGTCGAGAAGGCGCGGATCGACAAGATCCTGCAGAACCAGGAGATCCAGGCGCTGATCTCGGCCTTCGGCACGGGTGTGCACGAGGACTTCGACATCTCGAAGCTCCGCTATCACAAGATCATCCTGATGGCGGACGCCGACGTCGACGGCCAGCACATCAACACCCTGCTGCTGACCTTCCTGTTCCGCTTCATGCGGCCGCTGGTCGAGTCCGGGTTCGTGTACCTCTCGCGTCCCCCGCTGTACAAGATCAAGTGGGGCCGGGACGACGTGGAGTACGCGTACTCCGACCGCGAGCGCGACGCGCTGATCGAGATGGGCCGCCAGCGCGGCAAGCGTATCCGCGAGGACTCCATCCAGCGCTTCAAGGGTCTGGGTGAGATGAACGCGGAGGAGCTGCGCGTGACCACGATGGACCCGGAGCACCGCGTCCTCGGCCAGGTCACCCTCGACGACGCCGCCCAGGCCGACGACCTGTTCTCGGTCCTGATGGGCGAGGACGTCGAGGCCCGCCGCCTCTTCATCCAGCGCAACGCCAAGGACGTCCGCTTCCTCGACATCTGAGTCGGTCCCGGCTGACCGCACCAGGGAAGGATCTTCACCAGCAATGACCGACGAAACCCCCGAGTTCATGCCCGAACCGGTGACCCCGGAGGAGGAGACGGGCGAGACCGTCACCCTCCGGATCGAGCCGGTGGGCCTCGACGCCGAGATGCAGCGCTCGTACCTCGACTACGCGATGTCCGTCATCGTGTCGCGCGCGCTGCCCGACGTCCGGGACGGCCTCAAGCCCGTCCACCGCCGTGTGCTGTACGCGATGTACGACGGCGGCTACCGCCCCGACCGCGGCTTCTACAAGTGCGCGCGCGTCGTCGGTGACGTCATGGGTAACTACCACCCCCACGGCGACAGCTCGATCTACGACGCCCTGGTCCGCCTCGCCCAGCCGTGGTCGATGCGCATGCCGCTCGTCGACTCCAACGGCAACTTCGGCTCCCCGGGCAACGACCCCGCGGCCGCCATGCGGTACACCGAGTGCAAGCTGGCACCGCTGTCGATGGAGATGGTCCGCGACATCGACGAGGACACCGTCGATTTCAAGGACAACTACGACGGCCGCTCCCAGGAGCCGACCGTCCTGCCCGCCCGCTTCCCCAACCTGCTGATCAACGGCTCCGCCGGTATCGCGGTCGGCATGGCGACCAACATCCCGCCGCACAACCTCCGCGAGGTCGCGGCCGGCGCCCAGTGGCACCTGGAGCACCCGGAGGCGTCGCAGGAGGAGCTGCTGGACGCCCTCATCGAGCGCATCAAGGGCCCGGACTTCCCGACCGGCGCGCTGGTCGTGGGCCGCAAGGGCATCGAGGAGGCGTACCGCACCGGGCGCGGCTCCATCACGATGCGCGCGGTGGTCGAGGTCGAGGAGATCCAGAACCGGCAGTGCCTGGTCGTCACCGAGCTGCCGTACCAGGTGAACCCCGACAACCTGGCGCAGAAGATCGCCGACCTGGTGAAGGACGGCAAGATCGGCGGCATCGCCGACGTCCGCGACGAGACGTCGTCCCGCACCGGTCAGCGCCTGGTGATCGTCCTCAAGCGGGACGCGGTCGCCAAGGTCGTGCTGAACAACCTGTACAAGCACACCGAGCTGCAGACGAACTTCGGCGCCAACATGCTGGCCCTGGTCGACGGGGTGCCGCGCACGCTGTCGCTGGACGCGTTCATCCGGCACTGGGTGACGCACCAGATCGAGGTCATCGTCCGCCGGACCCGGTTCCGGCTGCGCAAGGCCGAGGAGCGCGCCCACATCCTGCGCGGTCTGCTGAAGGCCCTGGACGCCATCGACGAGGTCATCGCGCTGATCCGGCGCAGTGAGACCGTCGAGATCGCCCGCGGCGGCCTGATGGACCTCCTCGCGATCGACGAGATCCAGGCCAACGCCATCCTCGAGATGCAGCTGCGCCGACTGGCCGCCCTGGAGCGCCAGAAGATCGTCCAGGAGCACGACGAGCTCCAGGCGAAGATCAACGAGTACAACCGCATCCTCGCCTCCGAGGACCTGCAGCGGCAGATCGTCCACGACGAGCTGGCCACCATCGTCGAGCGGTTCGGCGACGACCGGCGCAGCACGCTGGTGCCCTACGACGGCGACATGTCCATCGAGGATCTGATCGCCGAGGAGGACATCGTCGTCACCGTCACGCGCGGCGGTTACATCAAGCGCACCAAGACGGACGACTACCGGGCGCAGAAGCGCGGCGGGAAGGGGGTGCGGGGCGCGAAGCTGAAGGAGGACGACATCGTCGACCACTTCTTCGTCTCCACCACGCACCACTGGCTGCTGTTCTTCACCAACAAGGGCCGGGTCTACCGGGCCAAGGCGTACGAGCTGCCCGACGCCGGCCGGGACGCGCGCGGCCAGCACGTGGCCAACCTGCTCGCCTTCCAGCCGGACGAGGCGATCGCGGAGATCCTGGCGATCCGCGACTACGAGGCGGCGCCGTACCTGGTGCTGGCGACGAAGGCCGGCCTGGTCAAGAAGACCCCGCTGAAGGACTACGACTCGCCGCGCTCCGGCGGTGTCATCGCCATCAACCTGCGGGCGGGCGAGGACGGCACGGACGACGAGCTGATCGGCGCGGAGCTGGTCTCCGCCGACGACGACCTGCTCCTCGTCAGCCGGAAGGCGCAGTCCATCAGGTTCACCGCGTCGGACGACACGCTGCGCCCGATGGGCCGTGCCACCTCCGGTGTGAAGGGCATGAGCTTCCGCGAGGGCGACGAGCTGCTGTCGATGAACGTGGTGCGGCCGGGTACGTTCGTGTTCACCGCGACGGACGGCGGTTACGCCAAGCGGACAGCCGTCGACGAGTACCGCGTCCAGGGACGTGGCGGTCTGGGCATCAAGGCTGCCAAGATCGTGGAGGACCGGGGTTCGCTCGTCGGCGCGCTGATCGTCGAGGAGAGTGACGAGATCCTCGCCATCACCCTCGGCGGCGGTGTGATCCGTACGCGCGTCAGCGGAGTCAGGGAGACGGGCCGTGACACCATGGGCGTCCAACTGATCAACCTGGGCAAGCGCGATGCCGTGGTCGGCATCGCTCGCAACGCCGAAGCGGGGCGTGAGGCGGAGGAGGTCGACGGCGAGATCGTCGTCGACGAGACCGCCGAGGTCACCACGATCGCCACGGACGAGGGTGAGGCGCCCTCGGCCGAGTAGCACGAGGAGTGAATCACGTGAGCGGAGCCACGGGCGCCGGATCGGCCGGTACCTCCCCGGGTACGGAAACGGACGGCGGCGGCCGTGGCTCCGCCGCGCAGGCGGCCTCCGCCGATGCTTCTTCTGCTTCTACTCCTGATTCTTCGAGTTCCCAGGGGGGAACCGTGACGGACACCCGTGGTGCGCGGGCCGACACCGGTACGACCGAGGGCATGGCGGCCTCCCCGCTGCCCGGTGAGCGCGGCCCCGAGCAGCCGGCCGGGCCCTACCACCCGCCGCAGGCGTACGCGGCCCAGCCGCCGGCCGGGGCGGTACGCCGTCCGCGTACGGGGGTCGGCACGGCGCCGCGCACCCGCAAGGCGCGGCTGCGGGTGGCCAAGGCGGACCCGTGGTCGGTGATGAAGGTCAGCTTCCTGCTCTCCATCGCGCTCGGCATCTGCACGATCGTGGCGTCGGCGGTGCTGTGGATGGTGCTGGACGCGATGGGCGTGTTCTCCACCGTGGGCGGCACGATCTCGGAGGCGACCGGGGCGACCGAGGCGACCGGCTTCGACCTCCAGTCCTACCTCTCGCTGCCGCACGTCCTGATGTTCGCGACGATCATCGCGGTCATCGACGTCGTCCTGGCCACGGCCCTGGCGACGCTGGGTGCCTTCATCTACAACCTGTCCGCGGGCTTCGTGGGCGGCGTCGAGCTGACCCTCGCGGAGGACGAGTGAGGGTGCCTCCCGCCTCGGTCGACGATCCCCCGACAACCGATTTTGGGACTGCCCCGGTCGTGCGCTAATCTTCAGGAGTCAGCGCGCGGGACACACCCCGCGAAGCGGGCGGGGCTATAGCTCAGTTGGTTAGAGCGCATCCCTGATAAGGATGAGGCCACAGGTTCAAATCCTGTTAGCCCCACATGCGAAAGACCCCCGGTCCACTTGGGCCGGGGGTTTTTTGACACCCACGGTCCATGCCCACGGGGGCGGTCAGTCGATCAGCGGGTCTTCCGGCAGCTCCGCGAGCAGCGCGACGGCTTCCCGCTCGTACTGATCAGTCAAGAGCGTCGGTGTCAGCCCGGACAGCATTCCGTCCAGCTGCTCGTCCTCCAGGACGAGGACCGGCGGATCTGCGCTCTTGACGGTCAGCTTCGCCGCGTCCACGACGGAGATCATGGGTCGTACGGACACCTCGTATCCCCAGGGCGTGGACACGGCACGGGAAAATCTTCGAGCCTCGGACCGGCTGGCGCCGATGTGCTTGCTGGGGGCGCCGTTCGCGGACATTTCTCGGTCTCCGTACATGGGTCGATCACCCCATAGAGCGCCCACCGTTGGAGCGGTGCCTGCGGCGAGGGATCGGCCGGACGCACCCGTCGCCCCTGCGGCGCCACTTCTTCCAGGAGATCTTGTAACCCCACGAGCCGTACTGCAAGTGACCGTACTTGTGCGTCGCGATGTTGTGGGTGTTGGGGGGAAGCCGGACGCCAGGGGTGTGCCGGCTCGGGGCGTCCGTCGCACGGGGTGCGGAAGCTTCTGCCCGCCGCGCACGCGCCGTTCCCGACCCCGTGAGGCGGCCGCGCACGCAAAGGACCCGATCGCTGGCGACGGGGGATGCACCAGC
>NZ_MUNH01000275.1:0-7221 GCF_002154615.1 Streptomyces recifensis | reverse complement strand
GGCGGGGGACGTGGCCGGGGCGGCGGGTCCGGCCGAGGCCGTGGGGGCCGCGGTGAATCCGGCGACGGAGAGGGCGAGAGCGGGGAGGGCGACGGCGAGGAGTCTGGGCAGACTCCGTCTCCGCCCGCCGGTGCGTGTCTCACGCATGGGGAAACTGCCTCCATGGGAAGTGGGGTTCTCGCACTGGATTGGCAGGCACGTGACACGCGTAGCGGCGGCAGAGCGCGGTCATGGGCATGACATTCTCAGGCGTCCGGCATGCCACTGAACGTGACATGACAGATCGCGGGAGGAACGTAGCCCCGGCGTGCCGGGGCCCGGCAGTACCGCACGGAAATCTTTGCCCCGCCATAGAAAGCGATTGGCCCCCTCATAGGAGGGGGCTGACGCGATCTTGTGAGCTTCCCGGGTTTGACCGGAAGAGGCCTTGCGGGGAGCGGTCGGCGGAGGGTCAGGCCCAGAGCTGGCCGTGCAGCGTCTCGACCGCCTCTTCGGTGGTCGCGGCGGTGTAGACCCCGGTGGAGAGGTACTTCCAGCCGCCGTCGGCGACGACGAAGACGATGTCGGCGCTCTCCCCCGCCTTGACCGCCTTGCGGCCGACTCCGAGCGCCGCGTGCAGCACCGCGCCGGTGGAGACGCCGGCGAAGATGCCCTCCTGCTGGAGGAGCTCACGGGTACGGGCCACCGCGTCCGCCGAGCCGACGGAGAACCGGGTGGTGAGCACCGAGGCGTCGTACAGCTCGGGCACGAAGCCCTCGTCGAGGTTGCGCAGGCCGTACACCAGGTCGTCGTAGCGCGGTTCGGCGGCGACGATCTTCACGTCCGGCTTCTGCTCGCGCAGGTAGCGGCCGACGCCCATCAGGGTGCCGGTGGTGCCGAGACCGGCGACGAAGTGGGTGACGGAGGGCAGGTCGGCCAGGATCTCGGGGCCGGTGCCCGCGTAGTGGGCGCCCGCGTTGTCGGGGTTCCCGTACTGGTAGAGCATCACCCAGTCCGGGTGCTCGGCGGCCAGTTCCTTGGCGACCCGCACGGCGGTGTTGGAGCCACCGGCCGCCGGGGACGGGATGATCTCCGCGCCCCACATGCCGAGCAGGTCACGGCGCTCGCGGGAGGTGTTCTCCGGCATCACGCACACCATGCGGTAGCCCTTGAGCTTGGCGGCCATGGCGAGCGAGATGCCGGTGTTGCCCGAGGTGGGCTCCAGGATGGTGCAGCCGGGGGTGAGCCGGCCGTCCTTCTCCGCCTGCTCGATCATGTGCAGGGCGGGCCGGTCCTTGACCGAGCCGGTGGGATTGCGGTCCTCCAGCTTGGCCCAGATCCGGACGTCGGGGGACGGCGAGAGCCGCGGCAGGCGCACCAGAGGGGTGTTGCCCACCGCGGCCAGCGGGGAGTCGTAACGCATCGGAGCGCGGCGGCCGATCAGACCATGCCGCCGGCCACGGCCGGCAGGATGGTCACGGTGTCGCCGTCGGACAGCTTGGTCTCGATGCCGTCGACGAAGCGGACATCCTCGTCGTTCAGGTACACGTTGACGAAGCGGCGCAGCTGGCCGCCGTCCACCACACGGCCCTGGATGCCCGCGTGCCGGGTCTCGAGATCGGCGAACAGGTCGGCGAGGGTCTCCCCGGTGCCTTCGACCGCCTTCTGGCCGTCGGTGTACTGGCGGAGGATGGTCGGGATGCGGACCTCGATGGCCATGGTTGCGGGCTCCTGTTCGAAGGTGTTCGTCGGGGCTGCGGCTCGGTACGTCAGCAGAAGGCGCGCACCACAGTCAGAACCATGGGCTCATCGTATCGATTCCCGGTCCACCGACCGGAATCCTGTCCCGGATGGCGGACGATCGGCGACCGGGGAGTGGGATCAGTACGCCTCGACGACCTTGACCTCCTCCTCCGTGACCGCCCCGTCCAGGATGCGGAACGAGCGGAACTGGAAGTCGCCCAGGCCGTCGGCGTCCGCAGTGGAGACCAGGACGTAGTGCGCGCCGGGCTCGTTCGCGTAGCCGATGTCGGTGCGGGAGGGGTACGCCTCCGTGGCGGTGTGGGAGTGGTAGATGACCACCGGCTCCTCGTCACGGTCGTCCATCTCCCGGTAGAGCTTCAGCAGGTCCTGGGAGTCGAACTCGTAGAACGTGGGCGAGCGGGCGGCGTTCAGCATCGGGATGAACCGCTCGGGGCGCCCGGTGCCCTCCGGCCCGGCCACCACGCCGCACGCCTCGTCGGGGTGGTCCTCGCGGGCGTGGGCGACGATCCGGTCGTACAGGTCCTGGGTGATGGTCAGCATGCGGGCCAGGATAGGGGGACGGGCCGTCCCGTACCGCAGTGCGGTACGGGACGGCCCGCATGGCGGACGCCTTGAGCGGCGGCCGCCGGGGGTGCCACGAGTACTCCCGACGGCCAGGCGTCCTGGATGGTCCCTCGGTGGGTCTAGCCCACCTTCTCCAGCGCCGGCTCGTCACGCTCGCCGCTCTGCGGCGTGCGGGACTTCATGACCTTCCAGCCGATGCCGAGCGCGACGGCCCAGACGGCCATCACGTACAGGCAGACGCGGGAGTCGGCATCGTACGCGATCAGGCCGGTGACGAAGAGCAGGAAGGCGATGGCGACGTACGAGCAGACCGAGCCGCCGGGCGCCGGGAAGGACGAGGCGGGCAGCTTGCCCGCGACGACCGCGCGGCGGTAGAGCACGTGGCTGATCAGGATCATCAGCCAGGTCCAGATGCCCGCGGCGGTGGCGACGGAGGTGACGTAGCCGAACGCCTTCTCCGGGACCACGTAGTTCAGCACCACGCCGATGCCCATGAACAGCACCGAGACGGTGATGCCGAGCGCCGGGGTCTTGGTGGAGGACAGCTTGGCGAAGACGCGCGGGGCCTCGCCGTTGTCCGCCAGGGTGCGCAGCATGCGGCCCGTGGAGTACATGCCGGAGTTGCAGGAGGACAGGGCGGCGGTGAGGACGACGAAGTTCACGATGCCCGCGCCGGCCGGGATGCCGATCACCGCGAACGCCTTCACGAACGGGCTGACGCCCGGCGCGAACTCGGTCCACTTGACCACGCAGAGGATGACGGTGAGAGCACCGACGTAGAAGAGGGCGATGCGCCAGGGCAGGGTGTTGATCGCCTTGGGCAGCGTCTTCTCCGGGTCCTCGGACTCGCCGGCGGTGACGCCGACCAGCTCGACCGCGAGGTAGGCGAACATGACGCCCTGGAGGGTCATCAGCGAGGAGCCGATGCCCTTGGGGAAGAAGCCGTCGAACTGGTACAGGTTCGCCACCGAGGCGGTGTCGCCGGCGGCGCTGAAGCCGAAGGTCAGCACGCCGAGGCCGATGACGATCATGCCGATCAGGGCGGTGACCTTGACCATCGAGAACCAGAACTCCAGCTCACCGAAGAGCTTCACGGAGATCAGGTTGACGCCGAACAGGACCACCAGGAAGACCAGCGCCGTGACCCACCGCGGGACGGCCGGGAACCAGTAGTTGACGTAGATGGCGGCGGCCGTCAGCTCGGCCATGCCGGTCACGACCCACATCAGCCAGTACGTCCAGCCGGTGAAGTAACCGAAGAAGTCGCCGAGGAATTCGCGCGAGTACTCGGCGAACGATCCCGACACCGGGCGGTAGAGCAGCAGCTCGCCCAGGGCTCGCATGATGAAGAAGATGATCACGCCCGCCAGGGCGTACATGAGGATGAGGCTGGGACCGGCCTTGGCGATGTTCGCCCCGGCTCCCAGGAACAGACCGACTCCGACGGCGCCACCAATGGCGATCATCTGGACCTGCCGGCTGCCGAGCCCTCGCTCGTAACCCTCTTCAGGGGCTTCGGTGACCTTCTCAGAGGCCATGGTGGTGCGCCTTTCTCCATGCCGACCCGCGGCCTTCACTCGGCCTCGGATCGGGTCTCGATCCCCCCGGAACTGATGGAGTGAGCAGGTCGTCGACCCGCTCGTGCCTGGCCGGCGGTCGCCGGCTCGGTGGCGCACCCGGCCGGACATGGGTGGTGTCCGCCGGGCGGTCGTGAAGATTTATCACGGCCGCAATATCGAGCAAAGGGGGGCCCTGTGGCGCACCACACAGGAAGAACCGGACAAAGTACGCTCAAATGCGCCAAAAACGGCCGCAACGGTAACGCGATCGTTATCCGGAGTTGAGCGTCCTCTGAGCGAACGCGAAAGCGGCACTTACGGCATCAGCGTCGAGACGAGGGTCTCCTGGAGGCCGCCGAGCCAGAGGTAGGCCAGCACCATGGGCTTGCGCGGGTCCTGGTCCGGGAGGCGGTACAGCGGGTCCGTGTCCTCCTCGTCGGAGATCTCCAGCCGGGAGCCTATGGCCAGGCGCAGGTCGTTCAGCGCGGAGAGCCACTGCCGGGACCTCTCGGGCGACAGCTTGAGCACCGCGTCGCCGCCCTCGGCCGACGACGCGAGCTGGTCCAGGGTGCGGATGACCGCGAGCGCGTTCTCGCGCTTGCCTGCCCGGAGGTCGTTCTCGGTGTAGCGGCGGAACTCGGCGGAGTGCGCGCGTCGCTCCTCCGCCTCGGCGGGGTCGGCCGGCTCCTGCTCCGGGTCGGTGTAGGCGTCCGGGAACAGCCGGCGCAGCACCGGGTCGGCGGGCGGTTCGCTGGGACCCTCGGCGAACAGCTGGGCGAGCGGGTCGCCGCCGGCGTCCTCGGCGGGGCCGGGCCCGATCAGCTCCAGGAGCTGGACGGCCAGCGAGCGGATGATGGAGATCTCGACGTCGTCGAGGGCGACGGTCGCGCCGCCGCCGGGGAGCGGTTCGAAGTGTCCGGGCATCTGTGTCGGTTTACTTCCGGTCCTGCTGGAGGGTGGCCCACAGTCCGTAGCCGTGCATCGCCTGCACGTCGCGCTCCATCTCCTCGCGGCTCCCGCTGGAGACGACCGCCCGGCCCTTGTGGTGGACGTCGAGCATGAGTTCGGTGGCCTTGTCCTTCGAGTAGCCGAAGTACGTCTGGAAGACGTAGGTCACGTAGCTCATCAGGTTGACCGGATCATTGTGGACGATCGTGATCCAGGGGACGTCCGGCTCGGGTACGGCGAAGGTCTCCTCCGCCGATTCGGTGCGTTCGATCTCTACGGGCGCGGGTGACGTCACAACAGCCATGCTGCCACGCACCCCAGAAATCGTCACACTGACGAAATGGGAGTACGCTTCGTCGTCATGAACACAGCGGACCTTGGGCTGCCGGTCGAAGTCCCGTCGACGGCGCTCTTCACGGACCAGTACGAGCTGACCATGCTGCAAGCCGCCCTGAAGGCCGGGACGGCCGAGCGGCGCAGCGTGTTCGAGGTCTTCACCCGCCGCCTGCCGCACGGCCGCCGCTACGGCGTGGTCGGGGGCACCGGCCGGGTGCTGGACGCGGTGGCGAACTTCCGCTTCGACGCAGCGATGCTCGCCTTCCTGGGCGAGCGGGGGATCGTCGACGAGCCGACCCTGAAGTGGCTGGCGGACTACCGCTTCCAGGGCGACATCTGGGGCTACCCGGAGGGCGAGGTGTACTTCCCCGGCTCGCCGCTGCTGCGGGTCGAGGGCAGCTTCGCGGAGTGCGTGCTGCTGGAGACGGTGATCCTCTCCATCCTCAACCACGACTCGGCCATCGCGGCCGCCGCCTCCCGGATGTCCTCCGCCGCGGGCGGGCGGCCGCTGATCGAGATGGGCGCCCGCCGCACCCACGAGCTGGCCGCCGTCGCCGCGGCGCGCGCCGCCTACGTGGGCGGTTTCGCCACCACCTCCGACCTCGCGGCGGGCTTCCGGTACGGCATCCCGACCGTGGGCACCTCCGCGCACGCCTTCACCCTGCTGCACGACCGGGAGCGGGACGCCTTCCGCGCCCAGGTCGACGCCCTCGGCCCGGACACCACCCTGCTGGTGGACACCTACGACGTCGAGGAGGCCGTCCGTACGGCGGTGGAGGTGGCCGGTCCCCGACTGGGCGCGGTACGGATCGACTCCGGCGACCTGCTGCTGGTCGCGCACCGGGTGCGGCAGCAGCTCGACGAGCTCGGCGCGACGGACACCCGGATCGTGGTCACCTCCGACCTGGACGAGTACGCCATCGCCTCGCTGGCGGCGGCGCCGGTGGACGCGTACGGGGTGGGCACGCAGCTGGTCACCGGCTCCGGGCATCCGACCTGCTCCATGGTCTACAAGCTGGTCGCGCGCGCCGAGTCCGCCGATCCCGCCGCCGAGCTGGTGCCGGTGGCGAAGAAGTCCAGCGGAGGGAAGACCTCCATCGGGGGCCGCAAGTGGGCGGCACGGCGGCTGGACAAGTACGGGGTCGCGGAGGCCGAGGTCGTGGGCACCGGGCCGGTGCCGGAGGAGCTGGCCGACCGGCAGTTGCTGGTGGAGCTGGTCAAGGGGGGCGAGGTCATCGCCCGCGAGCCGCTGGACGCGGCGCGCGAGCGGCACATCGCGGCGCGGGGCAACCTTCCGCTGTCCGCGACGCAGCTCTCGCGCGGGGAGCCCGTCATTCCGACGGAGTACCTGCACCTGCCCTCGGGTAGCTAGTGCGGGAGGCCGGAAGTCTCTAGGCTCGATTCCTTGGACCCCACTCGAAGGACACCACCATGCGCCGCGCCTTGATCGTCGTAGACGTGCAGAACGACTTCTGCGAGGGGGGCAGTCTGGCGGTGGCCGGCGGTGCGGACGTGGCCGCCGCGATCACCGAGCTGATCGGCCAGGCGGCCGGGTCCGGGTACCGGCACGTGGTGGCCACCCGCGATCACCACATCGCGCCGGGCGGTCACTTCGCGGACAACCCGGACTACGTCCACTCCTGGCCAGCGCACTGCGTCGCGGGCACGGAGGGCGTGGGCTTCCACCCCAACTTCGCCCCGGCGGTCGCCTCCGGCGCGGTCGACGCTGTCTTCGACAAGGGCGCGTACTCCGCCGCCTACAGCGGCTTCGAGGGCACGGACGAGAACGGGCAGTCTCTCGCGGACTGGCTCCGGGCGCGGGACGTCGACGAGGTCGACGTGGTCGGCATCGCCACGGACCACTGCGTACGGGCCACCGCGCTGGACGCGGCAGCCGAGGGTTTCGGCACGCATGTGCTGCTGGACCTGACGGCGGGGGTGGCCCAGGAGACCACGGCCCGCGCCCTGGAGTCCCTCCGCGAGGCAGGCGTCCAACTGACCGGCAAGCCGGTGGTGAACGCGTAGGACGAGCCCGCGGGCCCGCTGTGGCTGGTCGCGCAGTTCCCCGCGC
>NZ_MUNH01000274.1:0-25992 GCF_002154615.1 Streptomyces recifensis | reverse complement strand
CCGTTGAAGTGGGTGCCGATCTCGTTGCCCTCCAGCCAGGCGAGGCGTGCCTGCTTGGCGGTGTCGGCGATGCCCTGCTCGTCGTTGAAGCCGATGTCGGAGCGGCCCGGCGAGTGCTGCGGCGGCTTGTAGAGGTCCCGCTTCTCCTCCGGCAGCATGTAGACGCCGCTGAGGAAGAACGTCATGTTGGCGTGGTTGTCCTTGGCGACCTTGCGGAAGTGCGAGAACAGCTTCTGGCTGTCCTCACCCGCCCCGTCCCAGGAGAACACCACGAACTGCGGGGGCTTCTGACCGGGCTTCAGCTTCTCGGGTCGGGGCAGGTGCGGTTGCGCGCCGGTGTACGCGGTGGACCCGTCGCCGATCAGCCGGACGACGCTCTGGGGAGCCGGGGCGCCCTTCGGCGGGCCGGACGTGCCTTCCCGTGCCTGGCCGGAGTCGGCGGCGCAGCCGGCGAGGGACGCGGCACCGGCAGCGGCGACCATGGCACAGACGGCGATCCTCTGGGTGGCGGCCATGTTCCGCCCACCTTCTTCCTTCTCTCGGGCGAACTCTCAGGCGAACGCCGATGAGGGCGTTTTCTGGTGATGCGCCGGATTCCTCCCGGCGGCGCCGTCAAAGTCGCATGGGGTCGAGAAGGAATTAGTACGACAAGCCGATCAAGTGCCCGCTTCACCCGGCAGAGTGCACATGTGTGCCATTTGCCTCGAAAAGATATGCCGAGCCTTTACTCTGGATTACGGTTCGTTTACCGAGCGTTGAATCATCCCGCCGCTGCACGCCGTGACCCACGGCCGCGACCGAACCCCCGCCTCTGGCGGGACCCCACAGACCGC
The DNA here is from genome assembly GCF_002154615.1 of Streptomyces recifensis. NCBI lineage: Bacteria > Bacillati > Actinomycetota > Actinomycetes > Kitasatosporales > Streptomycetaceae > Streptomyces > Streptomyces recifensis. The sequence goes on along the minus strand of NZ_MUNH01000274.1, from coordinate 25,159 downwards.
GACCGCGCTGCCCCGGAGGAGACGGGAACATGTCAGCCTGCGCACCACCCTGTACCGACCACTCCCCGCCCACCCCTACCCCACCGCCCCGGCGCCGCCGTTTCCGCCTGGAGAGCGCTGACGTCTCCGCGTCCGTCGCGGTGTTCCTCATCGCCCTGCCGCTCTCGCTGGGCATCGCCCTGGCCACCGGCGCACCGCTCCAGGCGGGCCTGGTCGCCGCGGCGGTCGGCGGGATCGTCGCCGGCCGGATCGGCGGATGCCCGTTGCAGGTCAGCGGGCCCGCCGCCGGTCTGACCGTGGTCACCGCCGACCTCATCCACCAGTACGGCTGGCGGGCGACCTGCGGCATCACCGTCCTCGCCGGACTCGCCCAGCTGGGCCTCGGCTGCCTGAAAGTGGCGCGCGGCGCGCTCGCCGTCAGCCCGGCGGTCGTGCACGGCATGCTCGCGGGCATCGGCATCACCATCGCCGTGGCCCAGGTGCACATCGTGCTCGGCGGCCGTCCGGACAGCTCCGTCCTCACCAACCTGCGCGCGCTTCCCGCGCAGTTGGCCCATCTCGACCCGGCCGCCGTGGTGATCAGCGTGCTCACGCTGACCCTGCTGCTGGCCTGGCCCCGCATCCCCGGCCCCGTGGGCAGCCTGTTGCGCAAGGTGCCGGCCGCGCTGGTCGCCGTCTTCGGGGCCACCGTGACGGCGGCGCTGACCGGGATCACCCTGCCCCGCGTCGACCTGCCGTCCTGGCGCAGCCACGCGCTGGCCGGGCTCCCTCAGGGGCCGGCGCTCGGCATCGTCGCCGCGGTGCTCACCACCACCCTGGTGTGCAGCGTGCAGTCGCTGCTCGGCGCGGTGGCCGTGGACAAGCTGGCCGCCGGCCGCACCGGCCCCGCGCGCGTGGGGCGCTCCGACCTCGACCGCGAACTGCTCGGCCAGGGCGCGGCCAACATCGTCTCCGGCGCGCTGGGCGGACTGCCGGTCGCGGGGGTGGCGGTACGCAGCACGGCGAACGTCAACTCGGGCGCGGTGAGCCGGAACTCCACGATGCTGCACGGCGCTCTCGTGGTGATCGCCGCCCTGCTGCTGGTCCCCCTCCTGGAGCGGATTCCGCTCGCCTCGCTCGCCGCCCTGGTGATGGCCGTCGGCATCCAGATGGTCTCCCTGAACCACATCCGCACGGTCACCCGCCACCGCGAGGTGCCGGTGTACGCCGCGACCACTCTCGGCGTGGTCTGCCTCGGCGTCCTGCAGGGCGTGCTCCTCGGGATCGCCGTGGCCGTAGCCCTGGCCCTGCACCGCCTCACCCACACCCGCGTCACCCACGAGGAGAAGGAAGGGGTCCATCACGTCCGGGTAAGCGGCCAGTTGACGTTCCTCGCCGTGCCCCGGCTCAGCCGAACCCTGCACCGCGTCCCGCACGGCACCCGTGCCGTCGTCGAGCTGGACGGCTCCTTCATGGACCACGCGGCGTACGAGTCGCTCCAGGACTGGCGGAGTTCCCACACCGCGCGGGGCGGCTCCGCAGAGCTGAAGGACCACCGCACCGGGGTACGGAGCGCGGGCAACCCGTCCTCCACCGTCTGCCGGTGCCGCCCCTGGACACCCTGGCGCAACCACCGGTGCGACATGCCCACAGCGGCCGCGCGCCAGGACGCGGCGGACACCACGGGCACCCCCCGCCCCGACACCCACGAACTCGCCCGCGGCATCAGCTCGTTCCATCGGAACACCGCCCCGCTGGTCCGGGAGGAGCTGGCCCGGCTGGCCAGGGAGGGACAGCGGCCCTCACAGCTCTTCCTCACCTGCGCCGACTCCCGGCTCGTCACCTCGATGATCACCGCCAGCGGCCCCGGCGACCTGTTCGTGGTGCGCAACGTCGGCAACCTGGTGCCGCCGCCCGGCCAGGAGCACTCCGACGACTCGGTGGCCGCCGCCATCGAATACGCGGTGGATGTGCTCGGGGTCAGGTCGATCACCGTCTGCGGGCACTCCGGGTGCGGGGCGATGCAGGCCCTGCTCGCCGCCGAGCCCGGCGCCGCCCCGACCCCGCTGCGCCGGTGGCTGAGGTACGGAGAGCCGAGCCTGGCCCGGCTGGCCGACGGGCCCCCGGAGCGGCCCCGGCTCGCCCCGCGCCCGGTGGCCGACGCCGTGGAGGAGCTGTCGCTGGCCAATGTGGTGCAGCAGTTGGCCCACCTGCGGGCGCACGAGTCCGTCGCGCGCGCCATGGCGGCCGGTGCGCTGGAGCTGCACGGCATGTACTTCCACGTCGGAGAGGCGCGGGCGTACCTGCTCGGCGAGGAAGGAGCCGGGGGAGGCGAGGCGGAAGCCGCGGTGTTCCACGAGGTCAGAGAGGACCTCGACGAGGACGTGCGAGAGGCGCCGGAGGTGGGCAGCTTGGTCTGAGCGGCCACTCGCGCGGGGACCGCAGAAAGGTCTAAACCAATTCTGCGGTCCACCCTTGTCATCAGCCCCGACGTCTGATGAGGTGTGGCCTGGGACACAACGGACACCCTGGGAAAGGGAGATGTCGTGAGTAACGAGAGCCTGGCCAACCTTCTGAAGGAGGAGCGACGCTTCGCGCCGCCGGCCGACCTGGCCGCGAACGCCAACGTCACGGCCGAGGCGTACGAACAGGCCGCGGCGGACCGGCTCGGTTTCTGGGCCGAGCAGGCCCGGAGGCTGAGCTGGGCCAAGGAACCGACGAAGACGCTCAACTGGTCGAACCCGCCGTTCGCCAAGTGGTTCGAGGACGGCGAGCTGAACGTCGCCTACAACTGCGTGGACCGGCACGTGGAGGCCGGGAACGGCGACCGGGTCGCCATCCACTTCGAGGGCGAGCCGGGCGACAGCCGCTCCATCACCTACGCCGAGCTGAAGGACGAGGTCTCCAAGGCGGCCAACGCGCTGCTGGAGCTGGGTGTCCGCAAGGGCGACCGGGTCGCCATCTACATGCCGATGATCCCCGAGACCGCCATCGCCATGCTGGCCTCGGCCCGCATCGGTGCCGCGCACTCGGTGGTCTTCGGCGGCTTCTCGGCCGACGCGCTGGCCACCCGTATCAAGGACGCGGACGCCAAGGTCGTCATCACCGCCGACGGCGGCTACCGCCGGGGCCAGCCGTCCGCGCTCAAGCCCGCCGTGGACGACGCGGTCGCCAAGGCGGACGGCACCGTCGAGCACGTGCTGGTGGTGCGCCGGACCGGGCAGGACGTGGCGTTCGACGCCGAGCGGGACGTGTGGTGGGACGAGCTGGTCGGGCGCCAGTCGGCCGAACACACCCCGGAGGCGTTCGACGCGGAGCACCCGCTGTTCATCCTCTACACCTCCGGCACCACGGGTAAGCCCAAGGGCATCCTGCACACCTCGGGCGGCTACCTCACGCAGACCGCCTACACCCACTGGGCGGTGTTCGACCTCAAGCCGGAGACGGACGTCTACTGGTGCACGGCCGACGTCGGCTGGGTCACCGGCCACTCGTACATCGTGTACGGCCCGCTGGCCAACGGCGCGACCCAGGTGATGTACGAGGGCACCCCGGACACCCCGCACCAGGGCCGCTTCTGGGAGATCGTCGAGAAGTACCGGGTCTCGATCCTGTACACCGCGCCCACCGCGATCCGGACGTTCATGAAGTGGGGGGACGACATCCCCGCGCAGTTCGACCTGACCTCGCTCCGGGTGCTCGGTTCGGTGGGCGAGCCCATCAACCCCGAGGCGTGGGTCTGGTACCGCAAGAACATCGGCGCCGACCGCACCCCGGTCGTGGACACCTGGTGGCAGACCGAGACCGGCGCGATGATGATCTCGCCGCTGCCGGGCGTCACCGAGACCAAGCCCGGTTCCGCGCAGCGCCCGCTGCCCGGCATCAGCGCCACCGTCGTGGACGACGAGGCGAACGAGGTGCCGAACGGGGGTGGTGGCTATCTGGTCCTCACCGAGCCGTGGCCGTCGATGCTCCGCACCATCTGGGGCGACGACCAGCGCTTCCTGGACACCTACTGGTCGCGCTTCGAGGGCAAGTACTTCGCCGGCGACGGCGCCAAGAAGGACGACGACGGGGACATCTGGCTCCTCGGCCGCGTGGACGACGTGATGCTGGTGTCGGGCCACAACATCTCCACCACCGAGGTGGAGTCGGCGCTGGTGTCGCACCCGGCGGTCGCCGAGGCGGCCGTGGTGGGCGCCGCCGACGAGACGACCGGGCAGGCCATCGTGGCGTTCGTCATCCTGCGCGGCTCGGCCGCCGAGGACGAGAAGCTGGTCGCCGAGCTGCGCGACCACGTCGGCGCCACCCTCGGCCCGATCGCCAAGCCCAAGCGCGTCCTGCCGGTCGCGGAGCTGCCCAAGACCCGCTCCGGCAAGATCATGCGCCGTCTGCTGCGGGACGTGGCGGAGAACCGCCAGCTCGGAGACGTCACCACCCTGACCGACTCCACGGTCATGACGCTCATCCAGTCCAAGCTGCCGTCCTCCTCCAGCGAGGACTGAGCCGAGGCGGACAGAGGGCGCCCCGGTGACCGCGCCGGGGCGCCCGACCTGCCGGACCATCCGATCTTAGGTAAAGTAAACAAAGTACGGCGTCAGTCCGTGCCTCGAGGTGCGCCGGGAAGTCTGGTCGGCAAGCGTTCTGTCATGCCCACCAGCCGGAGGTCCCACCGTGGCCGCGCCCCGCACCCCCAACGCCGCCCGCAAGGCCCTCGCCCGACTGTCGCTGCCGGAGCGGACCGCCGTGGCGGACGCCCTGCGCACCGAGACGGTGGGCGGTGTCCTCCTGCTCCTCGCCGCCGTCGCGGCGCTCGTCTGGGCCAACGTCCCCGCGCTGAGCCACGCCTACGCGACCGTCAGCCACTTCCACCTCGGCCCGGCCGCCCTCGGCCTGGACCTCTCCGTCGCCCACTGGGCGGCCGACGGCCTGCTCGCGGTGTTCTTCTTCGTGGCCGGCGTCGAGTTGAAGCGGGAACTGGTCGCCGGCGATCTGCGCGACCCCAAGGCGGCCGTACTGCCCGTGGTGGCCGCGCTGTGCGGGATGGCCGTACCCGCGCTGGTGTACACGCTCACCAACCTCACCGGCGGCGGTTCCCTGGCCGGCTGGGCGGTGCCGACCGCCACCGACATCGCCTTCGCGCTCGCCGTCCTCGCGGTCATCGGCACCTCGCTGCCCAGCGCGCTGCGCGCCTTCCTGCTGACCCTCGCGGTGGTCGACGACCTCTTCGCCATCCTGATCATCGCCGTCTTCTTCACCGGCCGGATCGACCTCGCCGCGCTCGGCGGGGCCGTCGCCGCCCTCGCGCTGTTCTGGCTGCTGCTGCGCAAGGGCGTGCGCGGCTGGTACGTCTATCTGCCGCTGGCGCTGGTGATCTGGGCCCTGATGTACAACAGCGGCGTCCACGCGACCATCGCCGGTGTGGCGATGGGCCTGATGCTCCGCTGCGTCACCCGTGAGGGTGAGGAGCGGTCGCCGGGTGAACGGCTGGAGCATCTGGTGCGGCCCCTGTCGGCCGGACTCGCCGTGCCGCTGTTCGCCCTGTTCAGCGCGGGCGTACCGGTGTCCGGCGGGGCGCTGGCCGAGGTGTTCACGCGGCCGGAGACGCTCGGGGTGGTGCTCGGCCTGATGGTGGGCAAGACGGTCGGTGTCTTCGGCGGGACCTGGCTGACCGCGCGATTCACCCGTGCCTCGCTGAGCGAGGGGCTGGCCTGGGCCGACGTCTTCGCGGTCGCCACGCTCGCCGGGATCGGCTTCACCGTCTCCCTGCTCATCGGCGAACTGGCCTTCACCGGCGACCTCGCGCTCACCGAGGAGGTGAAGGCGTCCGTCCTCGTCGGATCGCTGATCGCGGCCATATGTGCGACGGTGCTGCTGAAGGTGCGCAACGCCAGGTACCGGCGGCTGTGCGAGGACGAGGAGCGCGACGAGGACCAGGACGGCATCCCCGACGTCTACGAGCAGGACGACCCGGCGTACCACCTGCGCATGGCCGAGATCCACGAGGGGAAGGCCGCTGAGCACCGGCGTATCGCGGCCGGGCTGTCCGCCGCCGCGCGCCACGCGCGTGCCGAAGTGCCGGGCGGGGCAGGCGAGGAGAACGGTCGTCCGGCATGATCTGACGAGACGGTACAAAACAAGACGGCACCACAAGCAGAGGGAGAGAACGCGATGAGCGCACCCGACGGCAGGCCGGTCGGCGCCGAACCCAGCATCGGCCAGCTGGTCGCCTCGGCGACGACCGAGATGTCGGCGCTGGTGCACGACGAGATCGCGCTGGCCAAGGCGCAGCTCAAGCGGGACGTGAAGCGCGGCGCGGCGAGCGGCGGGGCCTTCTCCGGCGCGGGCGCGGTACTGCTGTTCTCGCTGCCGATGCTCAACTTCGCGCTGGCGTACGGCATCCGGACCTGGAGCCACTGGAACCTCGCGGTGTGCTTCCTGCTGTCCTTCGCCGCCAATGTGCTGGTGGCCGGTGTGCTCGCCCTGATCGGTGTGGTGTTCGCCAAGAAGGCCAAGAAGAGCAAGGGTCCGCAGAAGGTCGCCGCGTCCGTGAAGCAGTCGGCGGGTGTCCTCCAGAACGCCAAGCCGCACCCGCGTGAACTGCCCGCGGCGGACCGCGCGCACAAGGCTGTGGCACGCTCGTCCTCATGACGGAACCCGCCGCCGCACCGGCCGTACGCCTCGACCTGCCCTCCGGGGAGCGGGTGACGCACCGGGACGTCGCCGCCAACGGCGCGCGTTTCCACATCGCGGAGCTGGGCGACGGCCCGTTGGTGCTGCTGCTGCACGGCTTCCCGCAGTTCTGGTGGACCTGGCGGTACCAGTTGTCCGCGCTGGCGGCCGCGGGCTACCGGGCCGTGGCCATGGACCTGCGGGGCGTCGGCGGCAGCGACCGCACCCCGCGCGGGTACGACCCGGCCAACCTCGCGCTGGACGTCACCGGGGTGATCCGCTCGCTCGGCGAGCCGGACGCCGCGCTGGTCGGCCACGACCTGGGCGGCTACCTGGCGTGGACGGCGGCGGCGATGCGGCCCAAGCTGGTGCGCCGGCTCGCGGTGGTGTCGATGCCGCACCCCAGGCGCTGGCGCGCGGCGATGCTGCGGGACGCCCGGCAGACGGCGGCCAGCTCCTACATCTGGGGCTTCCAGCGGCCGTGGATTCCCGAGCGGCAGCTCACCGCCGACGGGGGCGCGCTGGTGGGCGAGCTGATCCGGGACTGGTCCGGGCCTCGCCTGCCGGAGGACGCGGACGTGGCGGCGTACCAGCGGGCGATGTGCATCCCGTCGACGGCGCACTGCTCGATCGAGCCGTACCGCTGGCTGGTGCGGTCGCTGGCCCGGCCGGACGGCATCCAGTTCAACCGGCGGATGAAGCGGCCGGTCCGGGTGCCCACGCTGCATCTGCACGGCTCGCTGGACCCGGTCACCCGTACGCGCAGCGCGGCCGGTTCGGGCGAGTACGTGGAGGCGCCGTACCGCTGGCGGCTGTTCGACGGGCTGGGGCACTTCCCGCACGAGGAGGACCCGGTGGCGTTCTCCACCGAGCTGATCAACTGGCTGAAGGACCCCGAACCCGACCGGTGACCGTTCGGATGCGCTGAGTGTCCGCTTTCCCGACCGTTTCCGACTGTTTGCTCACCGAACTGCCACATGCCTGACGCATAGGCCGATCGGGTGGCCCGGAGGCGGTTACTGACCTTGGGGCGGGGGCACACGTCGGGGTATGGGCTGGACGCACGACTACGGTGACGCACCCCGCGAACGACGCTCGGCCTCCGGGCCGGATTCGCAGCCACCAGGAACCCCGCAACTCGCGGAGACGGACCCGAGGGTGGGGATTCCGCGTATCCTGCGCCGCCGGGCCCGCTGGGTCTCCGTACGCCTGCGTCACACCGCGCGCACCTGAACCCACGTCACCTCACGGGACGCGGTCGCCTCACAGGGCGCAGTTGTCGGTACCCACCTGACTGTTCGCCGTACGCCCCCGCGTGATGTCCGGGCGGATCTCGTCGGCGGTGAGGGCGTAGCCGGTCTGGGCGTCGTCGCGCGACTTGGCGAACACCACGCCGTACACGGTGCCCTGAGGGGTCAGCAGGGGGCCGCCGGAGTTGCCCTCGCGGACCGTGGTGAAAAGTGAGTACACGTCACGGCCGACGGTGCCCCGGCGGTAGATGTCCGAGCCGTTCGCCATGATGCGCCCGCGCACCCGCGCCGCGCGCACGTCGTACGCGCCGTTCTCCGGGAAGCCGGCCACGATGGCGCCGTCGCCGCTGCCGGCGTCCTTCGCGGCGAACCGCAGCACGGGCGCCTTCAGGTCGGGCACGTCCAGGACGGCGATGTCGCGCCGCCAGTCGTAGAGGACGACCGTGGCGTCGTGCAGGCGGCCCTCGCCGCCTATCTGGACGGTGGGTTCGTCGACGCCGCCGACGACATGGGCGTTGGTCATCACGCGCCGGTCACCGAAGACGAAGCCGGTGCCCTCCAGCACCTTGCCGCAACTGCGGGCGGTGCCGGTGACCTTGACGATGGATCGCTGGGCCCTGACCGCCACGGCACTGTTCGCCAGGGCCGGGTCGGGCGGCCGGACCTCGCGGATCTGCTCGTCGGAGAAGGGGCTGAAGACCTGCGGGAAGCCGTTCTGCGCGAGGACCGAGCCGAAGTCCTTGAACCAGGTGCCCGACTGCACCGGCAGCACCTGGTCCATCCCGACCAGCACCTTGGAGCCGCGGACCTCCCGGCCGAGCGTCGGCAGCGTGGTCTGGGCGAGCGCGGAGCCGATCAGCCAGGCGACCAGCAGCATGGCACCCACGTTGACCAGGGCGCCGCCGGTGGCGTCCAGCGCGCGGGCCGGGGACCAGGTGATGTGGCGGCGCAGCTTGTTGCCCAGGTGGGTGGTGAGGGCCTGCCCGACGGAGGCGATCACGATGACGACGATGACCGCGACGACGGCGGCCACCGTGCCGACCTCGGCGTTGTCGGTCACCGCGTCCCAGACGGGAGGCAGCGCGCAGACGGCCAGCAGGCCGCCGCCGAGGAAGCCGATCACCGACAGGATGCCGACGACGAAGCCCTGGCGGTAACCCACGACCGCGAACCAGACGGCGGCCAGCAGCAACACGATGTCCAGCACGTTCAACGCTTCAGGCCCCGCCCATCGACTCTCCCCGCGGTAACGAACACGCACGACACCCTGTCATGACCAGCGGTCGAGCGGGACCTGCCGGGTCCGGTCCCAGGGGCGCTCCCAGCCCGCGTAGTGCAGCAGGCGGTCGATGACCCCGGCCGTGAATCCCCACACGAGCGCCGATTCGACCAGGAATGCCGGACCCCGGAACCCGCTGGGGTGCACGGTGGTCGCCCGGTTGGCGGGGTCCGTGAGATCCGCCACGGGGACGGTGAAGACGCGCGCCGTCTCGTTGGGGTCGACCACCCCGACCGGGCTCGGCTCGCGCCACCAGCCGAGGACCGGGGTCACGACGAACTCGCTGACCGGGATGTAGAGAGCGGGCAGCACCCCGAAGAGCTGGACGCCGGCCGGGTCGAGGCCGGTCTCCTCCTCCGCCTCGCGCAGGGCCGCCCGGAGCGGGCCGTCCGTCTTGGGGTCGCCGTCCACGGCGTCGAGGGCGCCGCCGGGGAAGGAGGGCTGGCCCGCGTGGGAGCGCAGCGAGCCGGAGCGCTCCATCAGCAGCAGCTCGGGGCCGCGTTCGCCCTCGCCGAAGAGGATCAGCACCGCCGACTGGCGGCCGCCGCCGTCCTCGGGCGGCAGGAAGCGGCTGAGCTGGAGCGGCTGGACCGTCTCGGCGGCCCGCGCCACCGGCTCCAGCCAGCCCGGCAGCCCGTCCCTGCGCACCGCCACCGGGCTCTCGTGCGTGTCACGCGTGTACGTCATGCCACCCCCTGCTGCCGTGTCCAACGCCCGACTGCCCCGTGATCGTTCCCCTCATCCGGCCCCCAGCGGCGGGGCCGGGATGCCGCCCGCGTCCAGGTAGGACTGGGGCGGGTTGAGCCGCTGGCCGGGGAAGCCGCCCTTCTCGTACTTGAGGAGCTTGCGCGCCTTCTCCGGGTCGGTCTCGCCCTCGCCGTAGGACGGGCAGAGCGGGGCGATCGGGCAGGCGCCGCAGGCGGGCTTGCGGGCGTGGCAGATGCGGCGGCCGTGCCAGATGACGTGGTGGGAGAGGTCGGTCCAGTCCTTCTTGGGGAACAGCTCGGCGACCGCGGCCTCGATCTTCTCGGGCTCGGTCTCCTCGGTCCACTTCCAGCGCCGCACCAGCCGCTGGAAGTGGGTGTCCACGGTGATGCCGGGCCGGCCGAAGGCGTTGCCCAGGACCACGAAGGCGGTCTTGCGGCCGACGCCGGGCAGCTTGACGAGGTCCTCCAGCTTGCCGGGGACCTCACCGCCGAAGTCCTCCGCGAGCGCCTTGGACAGCCCTATGACCGAGCGCGTCTTCGCCCGGAAGAAGCCGCAGGGCCGAAGGATCTCCTCCACCTCGGCGGGGTCGGCCGCCGCGAGGTCCTCCGGGGTGGGGTACTTGGCGAACAGCGCCGGGGTCGTCTGGTTGACGCGCAGGTCGGTGGTCTGGGCCGACAGGACCGTGGCGACCAGGAGCTGGAAGGGGTTCTCGAAGTCCAGCTCGGGGTGGGCGTACGGATAGACCTCGGCGAGCTCGCGGTTGATCCGGCGGGCGCGGCGGACCAGGGCGGTGCGCGATTCACCGGTCGTCCCACCGGCCGCCTTCACGGGGTCCTTTTTTATGGATTTCACCTTTTTGCCACTTCCATCGGAATCCTGTTCGCCCACGGCGGAATCACGTCGTGCAACCACCCGCGCAGCCCCCTCGGCCTGTGCTCTCACCGGCGATTTGGACACCCGGCCAGCCTAGAGCCCGGCACCGACATCCGCGCCGGACCCGGAAGATCGGCCCCCGATTGGACCCCTGCCGCTTACCCCGGGACACCTGTGCGGCATCCTTGTGACAGATCACACTGTTTGGACCGTCCGGGAAAACGGGGAACACGGTCCCCTGGCACGCTGGGGAGGAACATCCCCTGAGCAGCTCGACAAGGAGAGAACTCGTGGACGACGTTCTGCGGCGCAACCCGCTCTTCGCGGCTCTTGACGACGAGCAGTCCGCGGAGCTGCGCGCCTCCATGAGCGAGGTGACCCTCGCCCGTGGCGACTCCCTCTTCCACGAGGGCGACCCCGGCGACCGGCTCTACGTCGTCACCGAGGGCAAGGTCAAGCTGCACCGCACCTCCCCCGACGGGCGGGAGAACATGCTGGCCGTGGTCGGCCCCAGCGAGCTCATCGGTGAGCTGTCGCTGTTCGACCCCGGTCCGCGTACGGCCACCGCGACCGCGCTGACCGAGGTCAAGCTGCTCGGCCTCGGCCACGGCGACCTCCAGCCCTGGCTGAACGTCCGTCCGGAGGTCGCCGGCGCCCTGCTGCGTGCCGTCGCCCGCCGGCTGCGCAAGACCAACGACGCCATGTCCGACCTGGTCTTCTCCGACGTGCCCGGCCGCGTCGCCCGAGCCCTGCTGGACCTCTCGCGCCGCTTCGGCGTGCAGTCCGAGGAGGGCATCCACGTGGTGCACGACCTCACCCAGGAGGAGCTGGCCCAGCTGGTCGGCGCCTCCCGCGAGACCGTCAACAAGGCCCTCGCCGACTTCGCGCAGCGCGGCTGGCTCCGCCTGGAGGCCCGCGCGGTCATCCTGCTGGACGTCGAGCGCCTCGCCAAGCGGTCCCGCTGACGCCCGTCCGTAATTGACCTGCACCGCCGCCTTCGGCGGTGCACAGTGTCCGCATGTCCGGACCGCCCGCCCCCCACGGCCTCGACGCCGAGGGGTTCATCGCCCGTGAAGGCTCGCTCGCGCGCGTGCAGGACGCGTTCCGCCCCGTCGTGGCCGCCGCGCGGGACGGGCTGGCGGAGACCTTTGGGGCGCGGCTGCACAGCGGCTATCTCTACGGGTCCGTCCCGCGCGGCACCGCGCGCGTGGGGCGCAGCGACTTGGACCTCCTCGTCGCGCTGCGCGGCGAGCCCACCGAAGCCGACCGCACCGCCATGGCGGCCCTCGCCACCGCCACGGACCGGGAGTTCCCCCAGATCGACGGCGTGGGCCCGCTGCTGTTCAGCGAGGCCCGGCTGCTGAGCGAGGGTGAGCGGTACGACATGGGCTGGTTCCTGGCCTGCCTGTGCACCCCGCTGCTCGGGGACGACCTCGCCGGGCGCCTGCCCCGCTACCGGCCGACTCCCCGCCTCGCCCGCGAGACCAACGGCGACCTGGCCGGTCTGCTCCCGCGCTGGCGCGAGCGGATCGCGGGGGCCGCGGACACGGAGGAGGCCCGGCGTCCGCTGGTCCGGTTCATGTCCCGGCACCTGGTGCGCACCGGCTTCACCCTGGTCATGCCCCGCTGGAACGGCTGGACGAGCGACCTGGCCGAGATGGCGGAGGTCTTCGGCGCCTACCATCCGCGCCGGGCCGCCCAGATGCGCGTAGCGGCCCGCTACGGCCGCGAGCCCGTCGGAGACGCCGCGCTCCTGCGCGGCTACGTGGACGACCTGGGCCCGTGGCTCGCCGGGGAGTACGCGCGTGTGCACGGCACGAAGGGCGCTTCCTGAGGGGAGGCGCCCCCTAGGGTCTTTCGTTTGGATCAGGCCGGATCAGGGAGCGGGGTCTGGTGCCGTGCATCGCAAGGCGGAGGAGGGCGACATGGCGGAGCCATGGCAACCGACGACAACGCCGCGAGGCGCGGCACCAGACCCCGCGAGCCCGGCGAGATCCAAACGAGAGGCCCTAGATCAGCCCGTGCTCGCCCAGGTAGTCCAGCTGGGCCCGTACCGACAGCTCCGCCGCCGGCCACAGCGAGCGGTCGACGTCGGCGTAGACGTGGGCGACGACGGCCTCGGCGGTGCGGTGGCCGTTCTCGACGGCCGTCTCGACCTGGGCGAGGCGGTGGGCGCGGTGGGCGAGGTAGAACTCGACGGCGCCCTGGGCGTCCTCCAGGACCGGCCCGTGGCCCGGCAGGACGGTGTGCACGCCGTCGTCCACGGTCAGCGAGCGCAGCCGGCGCAGGGAGGCCAGGTACTCCCCGAGACGCCCGTCGGGATGGGCGACCAGGGTCGTGCCGCGCCCGAGGATGGTGTCGCCGGTCAGGACCGCCTGATCGGCCGGGACGTGGAAGCTCAGGGAGTCCGCGGTGTGGCCGGGCGTGGGGACGACCCGCAGCTCGAGCCCGCCGACCGTGACCACGTCCCCGGCGCCCAGCCCCTCGTCCCCGAGCCGCAGCGCCGGGTCGAGCGCGCGCACGCGCGTGCCGGTGATCTCCGCGAACCGGGACGCGCCCTCCGCGTGGTCGGCGTGCCCGTGGGTCAGCAGGGTGAGCGCTATCCGCTTGCCGGCCTTCTCGGCGGCGTCCACGACCTCGCGCAGGTGGCCGTCGTCCAGCGGGCCGGGGTCGATGACCACGGCGAGGTCGGAATCCGGCTCCGCGACGATCCAGGTGTTGGTGCCGTCCAGCGTCATGGGCGAGGCGTTGGGCGCGAGCACGTTGACGGCGCGCTCGGTGGCCCGGCCCGAGCGGACCGCGTCGCGGGGCTGGCCCGGCAGGGCGGCGGCGTCGGTCATGCCGCCCCTCCCCGCGGGCCGGAAGCGGCCGGGACGTGCCTGGTGAACTCGTCGTGCCCCGGCCAGCTCAGCTCCACCCGGCCGTCCAGCAGCCGGGCCCGCGCCAGCACCGGCGTGAGATCGCGGTCCGGCGCGGCCGCGAGCGCCCCGGCGGCCGTGCCGTAGGGCAGGAGCTGGCGCAAAGTGGCGATGGTGGGCGGCATCATCAGCAGCTCGCCCCTGTCGTACCCGGCGGCGGCCTCGGCGGGCCGGGTCCACACGGTGCGGTCGGCCTCGGTGGACAGGTCACGGGTGCGCTGGCCCTCGGGCAGGGCGGCGACGAAGAACCAGGTGTCGTAGCGCCGGGACTCGAACTCCGGGGTGATCCACCGGGTCCACGCGCCCAGCAGGTCGGAGCGCAGGACGAGCCCCCGGCGGTCCAGGAACTCCGCGAAGGACAGCTCGTGCGCAACCAGGGCGAGCCGGTCCGCCTCCCAGTCGTCGCCGCTGGTGTCCCCGACGACCGTGTCCGGGCCGGTCCCGGCGAGCAGGACGCCGGCCTCCTCGTAGGTCTCGCGCACGGCAGCGCAGACGATCGCCTGGGCGCCCGGCTCGTCGACACCGAGCCGGTGGGCCCACCACGCGCGCGTGGGGCCCGCCCAGCGGACGTGGTGGTCGTCGTCGCGCGGGTCGACACCGCCGCCCGGATACGCGTACGCGCCTCCGGCGAAGGCCATGGAGGCGCGTCTGCGCAGCATGTGGACGGCCGGTCCGGCCGGGGTGTCCTTGAGCAGCAGCACGGTCGCCGCCCGCCGGGGGACGACGGGCGTGAGCGTGCCGTCCGCGAGGGCGCGGATGCGGTCGGGCCACTCCGGGGGGTACCACTGACCGTTCGCCATGGGCGGAGGCTATCCCGAACAGGGCAGATGTTCGAGAGGTACCGGACCGGTGTCCGGACGGGCTACGGGAGTAGCTCGACCAGGATCTCGACCTCGACCGGAGCGTCCAGCGGAAGCACCGCGACACCGACCGCGCTGCGGGCGTGCACGCCCTTGTCGCCGAGGACCTCGCCGAGCAGCTCGCTGGCGCCGTTGAGGACACCGGGCTGGCCGGTGAAGTCGGCGGCGGAGGCGACGAAACCGGTCACCTTCACCACGCGGGCGATCCGGTCCAGGTCGCCCACGACGGACTTGACGGCGGCCAGCGCGTTCAGCGCGCAGGTCCGGGCGAGGTCCTTGGCCTCCTCGGCCGTGACCTCGGCGCCGACCTTGCCGGTGACCGGGAGCTGTCCGTCCACCATCGGGAGCTGGCCCGCGGTGTGGACGTACTCCCCGGAGCGCACGGCGGGCTGGTAGGCGGCCAGCGGGGGCACGACCTCCGGCAGCGTCAGGCCGAGGTCGGCGAGCCGGGCCTCGACCGCGCTCACGCCTGCTTCTCGCGCTTCAGGTAGGCGACGAGCTGCTCGGCGTTGGGCCCGGGCACCACCTGGACGAGCTCCCAGCCGTCCTCGCCCCAGTTGTCCAGGATCTGCTTCGTGGCGTGGACGAGCAGCGGCACAGTTGAGTATTCCCACTTGGTCATAGGCCGACTGTAGTCGCTGTTATCCACAGCCTCCCGCGTGAGTGTCGCCCGGACTGGTTAGGCTCGAAGACGTGAGCAGGCTCCAGGTCGTCAGCGGCAAGGGCGGGACCGGAAAGACGACGGTCGCCGCCGCTCTAGCGCTGGCCCTCGCCGACGAGGGGAAGCGGACGCTTCTCGTCGAGGTCGAGGGCCGGCAAGGCATCGCGCAGCTCTTCGGGACCGAGGCGCTGCCCTACGAGGAGCGGAAGATCGCCACCGCTCCCGGCGGAGGAGAGGTGTATGCCCTCGCCATCGACGCCGAACAGGCGCTTCTGGACTACCTCCAGATGTTCTACAAACTCGGCGGCGCCGGCCGCGCGCTGAGAAAAATCGGCGCCATAGACTTCGCCACCACCATTGCCCCCGGCCTGCGGGACGTCCTGCTGACCGGCAAGGCGTGCGAGGCGGTGCGGCGCAAGGACAAGAAGGGCGAGTTCCTCTACGACCACGTCGTGATGGACGCTCCCCCCACCGGCCGCATCACCCGCTTCCTCAATGTCAACGACGAGATGGCCGGCCTCGCCAAGATCGGCCCGATACACAATCAGGCGCAGGCCGTGATGCGGGTGCTGAAGTCCCCGGAGACGGCCGTGCACCTCGTCACGCTGCTGGAGGAGATGCCGGTCCAGGAGACCGCCGACGGCATCGCCGAACTGCGCGCGGCGGGGCTGCCGGTGGGCCGCGTCATCGTGAACATGGTCCGCCCCGAGGTGCTGGACGCCGCCGAGCTGGACCTGGCGCGTACCGTCCCGCACACCGCCGTCGCCCGCGCGCTGTCCTCGGCGGGCCTGGGCGGAGCGCGGCGCGGCGGGCACGCCGAGCGGCTGGTCGGCCCGCTGCTGGCGCAGGCCGCCGAGTACGCCGAACGGCACACCCTGGAGCAGGAGCAGCGCGCGGTCCTCGGCGAGCTGGACCTGCCGGTGGACGAGCTGCCGCTGCTCGCCGAGGACATGGACCTGGCGGGCCTGTACGAACTGGCCCTCGAGTTGCGGAAGCAGGGGTTGTCATGAGCCAGGAGCCGCAGACCGCCGCGGACCCGGACGCGCGCTCCGGCCGGTCCCCCGCGCCGACCCTGCACGTGGACGCGCTGCTGGACGATCCGGAGACCCGGATCGTGGTGTGCTGCGGCTCCGGTGGCGTCGGCAAGACGACCACGGCCGCCGCGCTCGCCCTGAGGGCCGCCGAGCGCGGCCGCAAGGTGGTCGTCCTCACCATCGACCCGGCCAAGCGGCTGGCCCAGTCGATGGGCATCGACTCCCTCGACAACGTGCCGCGCCGGGTCAAGGGCACCGAGGACCGCCGGGAGGAGGCCCCCGGCGAGAGCGCCGAGCCCGGCGAACTGCACGCCATGATGCTCGACATGAAGCGCACCTTCGACGAGGTCGTGGAGACGCACACGGACCCCGAGCGGGCGGCCCAGATCCTGGCGAACCCCTTCTACCAGACGGTCTCCGGCGGCTTCGCGGGCACGCAGGAGTACATGGCGATGGAGAAGCTCGGCCAGCTCCGCGCCAAGGACGACTGGGACCTGATCGTCGTCGACACCCCGCCCTCGCGGAACGCGCTGGACTTCCTGGACGCGCCCAAGCGGCTCGGCTCGTTCCTGGACAGCAAGCTGATCCGGGTCCTGACCGCGCCGGCCAAGCTGGGCGGCCGCGCGGGGATGGCGTTCCTGAACGTGGGGATGTCGATGATGACCGGCACCCTGGGCAAGGTGCTGGGCGGGCAGCTCCTGAAGGACGCGCAGACGTTCGTCTCCGCCATGGACACCACCTTCGGCGGGTTCCGCACCCGCGCGGACGCCACCTTCAAGCTGCTGCAGGCGCCGGGGACGGCGTTCCTGGTGGTGGCGGCGCCCGAGCGGGACGCGCTGCGCGAGGCGGCGTACTTCGTGGAGCGGCTGGCGGCCGAGAAGATGCCGCTGGTCGGCCTGGTGCTCAACCGGGTCCACGGCAGCGGCGCCACCCGGCTGTCGGCCGAGCGGGCGCTCGCCGCCGCGGAAAATCTTGCGGAGCCCGGCATTGTGGATCAGGCGGACGGGCATGCTGACGTTCGTAACTCCCCCGAAACAGACGGAAGTTCAGATTCCGGCCCAGAGGATTCCGCAGCGGGCCCGGACGGGCCCGTGGACGAACTGACCGCGGGTCTGCTGCGCCTGCACGCCGAACGCATGCGGCTCCTCGCGCGCGAACAGCGCACGCGGGACCGTTTCATCAGCCACCACCCCGAGGTGGCCATCGTGGAAGTACCCGCGCTCCCCGGTGACGTCCACGACCTCACGGGCCTGCGCGACATCGGCGACCGCCTCGCGGCAGGGCACACGGAACTGTCCTAACGGCCCCGGGCGCGTGCGGACACGCTCCTGTGCGCCGCGTCCGTACGGGCCGTCGGTGCCGCCGGTCTATGCCGGAGGCGAGCTGTCAGCTCACGGCCGCGTAGTTCTCGTAGACCTCGTCGTCGTCGAGGGGCACGATTCCCGTGCCGCGCTCGTACTCCGAGCGGGCGGTCTCCAGTAGCCGCCGCCAGGAGCTCACGGTGGGCCGACGGCGCAGCAGCGCCCGGCGCTCGCGCTCCGTCATGCCTCCCCACACGCCGAACTCGACGCGGTTGTCCAGCGCGTCGGCCAGGCACTCCGTGCGCACCGGGCATCCGGTGCACACCGCCTTGGCCCTGTTCTGCGCTGCTCCCTGCACGAACAGTTCATCCGGATCGGTAGTGCGGCAGGCGGCCTGCGCACTCCAGTCGGTAACCCAGCCCATACCGGCGCCGTCCTCTCCCGAATCGAGGCTCCCCCACGGCGGCAGCGGCATATTCACCGCCGCCAGTTGAGGACGTTACGGAAGGCGCGGACAGCGCAACACCCCCTTCGGGCCCAATCTTGAATGGCCCGAACGGACTATGGGTAAGCGGCAGATCACCCGGAGGAGTGAGCGGGCGACATGCGTGATCATCCCGGCAAAGCGGGACGGTTGTGGTGCGGCACATGGGGCGTCGGGTGACACACGAGGCGGTTTCGGACACGTCCCCGTCAGGAAGTCGGGGCTCTCCGGAGCGATTCGGGGTCGCTGGACGTATTGCTACCTGGCCGCGCCGCTGTGACAGTTGAATGCAGCTTAGGCCAACGCCTGTGCGTGTGTCCGGCGAATGACAACCTGAGCCCCGCTTCGCCGCGCCGTAACGCCGTCATGCCGTCCCGCCACCCGGCCGGACGTCACGATCCTGCACCCGAACCGCCCGAGGGCCCGTCGCTCCCCCGGAACGCTTATCACCACGGATTAGGCTGCCTCCATGCCAAAGAAGCGCTCGGGCGGTGGTCTGTCGGCCACGCAGCAGGCCGCCAAATTCCTCGGTGTCAGCGTGCTCGCGGGGGCGGTGACGGCGGGGATCGCCCTGCCGGCCGCCGGGGCGCTGGGCCTTGCCGCGAAGGGCTCGGTGCAGGGCTTCGACGAGATCCCGGCCAACCTCAAGAGCCCCCAGCTCAGCCAGCGGACGACCATACTGGACAGCCGGGGCAACCAGATGGCCACCGTCTACTCCCGTGACCGCACGGTGGTGGAGCTGAAGGACATCTCGCCGTACATGCAGAAGTCCATCGTCGCCATCGAGGACTCGCGCTTCTACCAGCACGGCGCGATCGACCTCAAGGGCGTGCTGCGCGCGCTGAACAAGAACGCGCAGAGCGGGGGCGTGGCCCAGGGCGCGTCCACCCTCACCCAGCAGCTCGTGAAGAACTACTTCATCGAGGAGGCCGGCGACGACCCCACCAAGGTCGCCCAGGCCACCCAGCAGACCCTCGGCCGCAAGGTCCGCGAGCTGAAGTACGCGATCCAGATCGAGGAGAAGCTCGGCAAGAAGAAGATCCTGGAGAACTATCTCAACATCACCTTCTTCGGCGAGCAGGCGTACGGCGTCGAGGCCGCGGCCCAGCGCTACTTCTCCAAGCACGCCAAGGACCTCAACCTCCAGGAGTCCGCCCTGCTGGCGGGCATCGTGCAGTCCCCGAGCCGCTACGACCCGGTCAACGACGAGGCCGAGGCCACCAAGCGGCGCAACACCGTGCTCCAGCGCATGGCCGATCTGGGCGACATCTCCCAGGCCGAGGCCGACCGCGCCGGCGAGCAGCCGCTGGGCCTGCACGTGAGCCGTCCCAAGAACGGCTGCATCACCGCGACCCGCAACTCCGCGTTCTTCTGCAAGTACGTCGAGAACGTCTTCCTCACCGACCCGGTCTTCGGCAAGTCCCGCGAGGAGCGCGCCAAGCTCTGGAACAAGGGCGGCCTGACGATCCGTACGACGCTGGACCCGCAGGCGCAGAAGTCGGTGCAGGACTCGCTCAAGGACCACGTCTACAAGTCGGACCCGGTCGCCGCGGCCGCGACCCTGGTGCAGCCGGGGACCGGCAAGGTGCTGGCGATGGGCCAGTCGAAGCCGTTCGGCTACAGCAAGGACGAGACGGAGTACAACTTCTCGGTCGACCGGGACCTGGGCGGCTCCAACTTCGGCTTCCCGACGGGTTCGACCTTCAAGCCGTTCGTGGCGGCGGCCGCCATCGAGGGCGGCAAGCCGCCCACGCAGGCGTACTCGGCGCCGTACAAGATGGCGTACCCGAGCCCGGTGCAGCGGTGCGGCTCGACGCCGTACCGGAACACCAAGAACGAGACGGTGGAGAACGAGAACGAGTCCGAGAAGGGCCCGTACCGCATGAAGGAGGCGATGGCCAAGTCGGTCAACACCTACTTCGTGCAGCTCATCTCCGACATCGGGCTGTGCCCGGTGGCCAAGATGGCCGACAAGCTGCACGTGGTGCAGGGCGACGGCTCCAAGCTGCCGCAGGAACCGTCCATCGCGCTCGGCTCCATCGGCCTCTCCCCGCTGACCATGGCCAACGCGTACGCCACCTTCGCCTCGCGCGGCACATACTGCACCCCGGTCGCCATCGAGTCGATCACCGAGAAATCCGGTGACGAGGAGAAGGCGCTGCCGGTGCCGAAGTCCACGTGCACGCGGGCGATGAGCGAGAAGACGGCGGACACGGTCAACACCCTGCTCCGGGACGTGATCGACTCCGGTACCGGCCAGGAGGCGGGCCTGAACGACCGGGACAGCGCGGGCAAGACGGGTACGACGGACGAGCGGAAGAACGCCTGGTTCGTCGGCTACACCCCGAACATGTCCGGCGCGGTCTGGGTCGGCAGCGCCCGGCAGAACGTGAAGATGATCGGCATCACCATCGGCGGGGCGTACCACGACCTGGTCTTCGGTGGTGGGGTGCCGGGTCCGATCTGGCGGGACGCGATGTCCGGCGCCCTGGCGGGCAAGGACGCGCCCGACTTCAACACGGTCGACATCCCCGACGACCAGGACAAGGGCGACGGCGGCAATGACCGGGGCGACGACCGGCATGACGGCAACGGCGGTCATCGTCAGGGGACGCCCGGCGGGGGCCTGATCGGCGGGCTCTTCGGCGGACTGACCGGCGGCAACAACGGCGGCCGTCCGGGCACCGGGCAGCCGAAGCCGACCAAGCCGGGGCTGGTGCAGGGGAACACGAACGGTGGACGCCGGAACTGAGTCCGGGACGACAGCGGGGCCGCACCCTTTCGAAGGTGCGGCCCCGCTGTCATGTCCTGCTTAGCCCTGGAGCTGCTGCTTCACGATCGCGGCGACGCGGCCGCCGTCGGCCTGGCCGGCCACCTTGGGGTTCACGATCTTCATGACGGCACCCATGGCGCGCGGTCCCTCGGCGCCGCCCGCCCTGGCCTCCTCGACGGCCTGGGCCACGATCGTGGTCAGCTCGTCGTCGGAGAGCTGCTTGGGCAGGTAGGTGGCGAGCAGTTCGCCCTCCGCCTTCTCCCGCTCGGCCTGCTGGGGACGGCCACCCTGGGCGAAGGCGTCGGCGGCCTCGCGGCGCTTCTTCGCCTCCTTGGTGATCACCTTGAGGACCTCGTCGTCGGACAGCTCGCGCTTCTCCTTGCCCGCGACCTCCTCCTTGGTGATCGCGGCGAGGGTCAGCCGGAGCGTCGCGGAGCGCAGCTCGTCGCGCTCGCGGATCGCGGCGTTGAGGTCGTCGTGGAGCTTCGACTTGAGCGTGGTGGTCATGGACCGATTGTCGCAGGTGCGGATGGCCGAACGCCCCTTGATTAAGGGGACGCCAGGTCTTGGCGTCCCGGCGGGGTCTGACACGATGGGCGTATGCGCGCGCGATACGGAGTACCCCTGGGAATCATGGCGGCCGGAGCCGCCGGAGTGGCGTACGCGGCGGGCTTCGAGGTCCGCTCCTTCCGCCTCCGACGAGTGACCGTGCCGGTCCTCCCGCCGGGCATGCGCCCGCTGCGGATGCTCCAGGTCTCCGACATCCACATGGTGGGCGGGCAGCGCAAGAAGCAGCGCTGGCTCCAGTCGCTGGCCGGGCTGCGCCCCGACTTCGTGATCAACACCGGCGACAACCTCTCCGACCCCGAGGGCGTCCCCGAGACGCTGGACGCGCTGGGCCCGCTGATGGAGTTCCCGGGCGCGTACGTCTTCGGCTCCAACGACTACTACGGCCCCAAACTCCGCAATCCCGCGCGGTACTTGCTGGAGAAGGCGAGCGGGAAGCACGGCCTGAACGGCAACGCCCCGGCGGTCGGCGTGGTCCACAACCCCTGGGAGGACCTCAGGGACGGCTTCGACACCGCGGGCTGGCTGAACCTGACCAACCAGCGGGGGGTGCTGAAGGTCGAGGGCGTCTCCATCGAGCTGACCGGCCTGGACGACCCGCACATCAAGCGCGACCGCTACGCCCGCGTGGCCGGCGGCCCCTCCGAGGGCCACGACTTCTCGATGGGCGTCGTGCACGCGCCGTACCTGCGCACCCTGGACGCCTTCACGGCGGACGGCTACCCCCTGGTCCTCGCCGGGCACACCCACGGCGGCCAGCTCTGCATCCCCTTCTACGGCGCGCTGGTCACCAACTGCGACCTGGACACCGACCGGGTGAAGGGGCTGTCCACCCACACGGCGGAGGGCCACACCTCCTACCTGCACGTGTCGGCGGGCTGCGGTACGAACCGGTACACCCCGATCCGCTTCGCCTGCCCGCCGGAGGCGACGCTGCTGACGCTGGTGGAGCGGGTGTAACCCTGGTCGAGCGGGGGTGGCCCTCGTTGAGCGGCTGTAACCCGACCGGAGTGCCCTGAATGGTCGCATTTCACCCTCCTGCCTAGCGTGAGGGCATGACCGCACCGATACCGCCCGTACCCAGGGAGATCCCGGACCTGCCCGCGATCCCCTGGGAGAGCACGCCCGTACTGAAGCCGTCGTTCGTGCCGGTGACAGCGGTGGTGGCGCCGGTCCGGCGCCCCCTGGTGGCCGTGTACCGCCTGCTGACCGCGCTGCTGGCGGGGGCGGGGGTGGCCCTGGAGATCCACCTCGCCGGCCCGGCCCGCGCCCTGAGCTACTTCAGCGTGCAGAGCACGGTGCTGCTGGCGGTGGTCACGCTGGTGTCGGCCTCGCGCTCCTGGCGCCCCCGCCGCACCCTGCCGGCCGCGCTGACGGGGGCGGTGCTGCTGTACGTGGTGATCGGGGCGGTGGTGTACCACGCGCTGCTGGCCCACACGACGCCGCCGTTCACCATGACGGGGGCTACGGCGCCGCCGGCGCGGTGGCACGGACAGTGGGCGGCGCTCCAGGTGCTGCACACCCTGGTGCCGCTGGCGGCGGTGCTGGACTGGCTGCTGCTGACGCCGGCGTCAAGGATGCATCTGCGGCAGGCTGCGGGCTGGCTGCTGTTCCCGCTGGCGTACCTGATCTTCCTGCTGACCCGGGCCCGCTCCCTCTACCCCTTCCTGGACGTCACGGCCCACGGCTATCGCCACACCCTGGCCAACGCGCTCCTCCTGGGCCTGGCGATCTACGCCTCCGCGGTGGTCCTGATCGCCCTGGACCACGCCCGCCCCTCCCCGGTCCGCCGCCGCGTCTAACCGGATTTCGTCTGAGGCCCCCGGTGGGCTAAAGTAAACGACGTCGCCGCGACAGCAGCGACATCGGGGTGTAGCGCAGCTTGGCAGCGCGCTTCGTTCGGGACGAAGAGGTCGTGGGTTCAAATCCCGCCACCCCGACAGCCGTAACAACAGGTCAGGCCCGGTGCTGAGGGATCAGCGCCGGGCCTGACCTGTTGTGCGGGCCGGTGTCGGGAGCTATTCCGCCCTGCGCGGCCAGGTCACCGGGACCGGCCGCGTCGCGGCGTCGAAGGTCAGGCCCACGGCTCCACTCGGCCTGTGACGATCAGTTCGGCCCGGACGACCTGATGCGGTCCGCCGCCTCGCGGAGCGCCCGGCGGGCTTCGGGGGTCCACCCCGCACCGACGAAGACGTGGAAGGCGGTCGGCCACACGCGCAGGTCGACAGGGGTCCCGGCGGCTCGTGCCTTGGCGGCGAACTTCTCGGCGTCGGGCAGGAGGATGTCGTGGCCGCCCTGGTAGACGGAGAGGGGTGGCAGGTCTTTCAGGGTGTCGTGGAGTGGGCTGACGAGGGGGTCGGTGACGTTTCTGGCACCTGCCCAGTCCCGCCCCGCGGCGACAAAACCCGCCGGCGCGAGCATGGGGTCGAGCGCGGTGAGGGCTGGGATGCCGGGGTTGGTCATGGTGACGTCGAGCCACGGGGAGAACAGGACCAGGCCGGCCGGCGGGCGCTGTCCCTCGTCCCGGCAGCGGATCGCCAGGCCGACGGAGAGCCCTGCCCCGCAGGAGTCGCCTGCCAGGAAGACCGGGTGGTCCGCGGCCCGCTGGACCACCGTCTCGTAGACGGCGTCGAGGAACCGGTACGCGTCGTCGGCGGTGTACCGGGGGGCGAGTCCGTAGAGCGGGACGACGAACGTCGCGCCGGTCCGGCGGATCAGGGTCGCGATGATGCGCCAGTGCGCGCTGACCAGCGGCCGGACGTAGACACCGCCGTGGAGGTAGATCACCTCCGTCCCCGTGGCGCCCCTTCTCGGGGTGAGGGTGATGACCTCGTGGCCGTCCACGGTCCCGGTGCTGACGCGGCAGGAGCGGCGCAGGGATTCCGGGACGGGGGCGTCGGGCGGGTTGTGGCGCAGCGCCTCGCGCAGTCGCTCCTCGGTGACGAAGACGTTCGGCTTCCTGCGCAGCAGCCACTCGGTCAGTTTCATCGCCAACGACATGGTGTGTCTCTCGGGTTCCTGGAAGTGGGCGCTCGCACGGCCGGTTGGGGGCGCTACTCCGTGACGGGTTCGGTGAGCGCGCCGATGAGATGGGGTGTCAGGTGCTGCGCGTCGTACGCCGGCCCGTGGATGAGCTGCAGGGCGGTGAGTCCCTCGAAGACGGCCGTGAGCAGGCGGGCCAGGTCGGTGACGGGGATGGTGGACCGGCGGCCGGTGCGGGTGAGCGCTTCGGTGAGCACCTCGGTCAGGCCCTGGGTCATCCGGTCCTCGTGGGCGGCCAACTGCTGGGCCAGCTCGGGATGTCGGGCGGCGTGGAGGGTGAACTCCATGGAGAGGAGGAACCACCGGCGTTCCTCGTCGGTACGGCCGGCCATCCGGTGCTGAATCTCGTCGATGGGGTTGTCGCCCGGCTTCACCTGGGCCGCGGCCTCCCGCAGGTCGGTCAGCACACGGTCGGCATGGGCGTCGTAGAGCGCCAGGAAGATCTCTTCCTTGTCGCGGTAGTTGGAGTAGAAGGCCCCGCGGGTCAGGCCGGCGCGCTCGACGATGTCGCTGATCGACGTGGTGTGGAAGCCCTTCTCCGTGAACAGCGCGTAGGCGCTCTCGGTCAGGGCGGCCCTGGTGAGGGGACGGCGCTTGGTGGGCGACTTCGGCATGGCGGGACCTCTCTGCGGCGCTCGCGTTCTGCGGCATCGGGGCTGTGCCGCGTATCACCGACTCCACCGGACGCCGCGCGGGGCCACTTCGCCGGACGGGGACGGCAGACCAGGCTATGCCGTCCCCGTCCCCCTCCCTGGCCC
>NZ_MUNH01000273.1:0-9349 GCF_002154615.1 Streptomyces recifensis | reverse complement strand
ACCCCCGGCCTGCGCAACCTGCTCCCCATGCTCCGTCCGCGCTACGACGTACGCGCCGCGCTCACCCGTGACGCCGCCGCTCAGGTGCTGCGGGACCGGGCCGTGGAGGTCTCCGGGGTGCGCGAGGCGCGGGTCAGGATGCGCCGCCGCCGGGCCGAGGTGCGGGTGATCTCGCACTTCCGGGACCCCGCCGAGGTGCGGAGCGACCTGGACACCGCGCTGGCCGGTGCCGTGACCGACCTTGGCGTGGTCCGGCGACCCAAGCTGTCGGTACGCCTCAGGGGACCGGGGAAGAAGGGATGAGGGGCATGCGTTCAGGAGCCGTCAACCGCGTCCTGCTGGCGCTCGCCGGCCTGGTGCTGTTCGTGCTCGGCGGGTCGGTGCTGGCCGTCGGCCTCGGCGCGCCCTCGCCCTCCTGGTGGCCGCACTCGGGACGGCACGACGTATTGCTCAGCCGGGCCGAGCGCACCGCCTGGCGGGACCAGGACTGGTGGTGGCCCGCTCTGATCGCGCTGCTGGCCGTTCTGTTCCTGATCGGTCTGTGGTGGCTGGTGTCGGTGCTGCGCAGGCACCGGCTGTCCGAGATCCTCGTCGACAGCGGCGACGGCACCGGCGCCCTGGTGCGCGGCGGCGCGCTGGAGTCCGCGGTCGCGGACGACGCGGCCCGCCGGCCGGGCGTGGCCGGGGCCGGCGCCAGTCTGAGCGGCCGCCGTACGTCCCCCGCGCTGGGCGCCGGGCTCCGCCTGGAACCCGGCGCCGCCCCGGCCGCCGCGCTGGCCGACTTCGCCGCGCATCCACTGGGCGCGGCCCGCGACTCCATGGGCATCGAGACGCTGCCCACCGTGGTGCGGCTGCGGGCGAAACGGCACAAGGCGGACCGGGTGAGCTGACGATCCGCCCCGGAAGGACTCAGAACCCGTGCCGCATGCCCCCGTCGACCGGGAGCATGACGCCCGTCAGATAGGACGCCGCCGGGGACAGCAGGAACGCGGCCACCCGCCCGAACTCGTCCGGCGTCCCGTACCGGCGCAGCGGGATGCGGGACTCGTTGGCCGCCTTGGTGGCCACCGGGTCGGCGGAGAGGGCGTCCAGCTCGCGCACCCGGTCGGTGTCGATACGGGCCGGGAGCAGGCCGACGACCCGGATGCCGCGCGGGCCCAGCTCGTCGGAGAGGGACTTGGCGAACCCGGCGAGGCCCGGCCGCAGCGCGTTGGAGATGGTCAGCCCGGCGATCGGCTCGTGCACCGAGCCCGACAGCACGAACCCGATCACCCCGCCCGGCTCCAGCTCCGCCGCCGCGGCGCGGGCCAGGCGTACCGCGCCGAGGAACACCGACTCGAAGGCGTCCCGCCACTGCTCGTCGCTGTTGTCCGCGACCAGGCCGGGCGGCGGACCGCCGACGCTGATGAGGATGCCGTCGAAACGGCCGAAGCGCTCGCGGGCCGGCGCGATCAGCCGCTCCGGAGCGTCCGCCTCGGCATTGTCGACGGCCACGCCCACCGCGTCCGGGCCGAGCTCGGCGGCGGCGTCCGCCACCCGCTGCTCGTCCCGGCCGGTGACGACCACCTTCGCCCCGTCCGCGACCAACTGCCGCGCGGCCGCGTTGCCCAGGCCCCGCGAGGCGCCGGTGACGATGTACACCCGGTCCTTCAGTCCAAGATCCATGCTCCTATCCTGCCTCGTCGGTGCCGAACAGTGTGAAGGCGGTGTTCACCAGCGCGATATGGCTGAACGCCTGCGGGAAGTTGCCGAGCTGGCAGCCGGCCTCCTCGTCGTACTCCTCGGCCAGCAGCCCCACGTCGTTGGCCAGCCCGGCCAGCCGCTCGAACAGTGCGCGGGCCTCCTCCGTGCGGCCGGTCAGGTGCAGGGCGTCGGCCAGCCAGAAGGAGCAGGCGAGGAAGGCGCCCTCGCCCTCGGGCAGCCCGTCGACCACCGGGCCCTCGGGGTCCTCGGTGTCGTAGCGGCGCACGAAGCCCCGGTCGCCCAGGTCGGCGGCGATCGCGTCGACCGTGCCGATCACCCGTGGGTCCTCCGGGGGCAGGAAGCCCACGCGCGGGATCAGCAGCAGCGAGGCGTCCAGCTCGCGGGAGCCGTAGTACTGGGTGAAGGTGTTGCGCTCGGGGTCGTAGCCCTTGGCGCACACCTCGGCGTGGATCTCGTCGCGCAGCTCCCGCCAGCCGGACAGGTCGCCCTCCAGCTCGGGGTGCTCCTGAAGGGTGCGTACGGCGCGGTCCACCGCCACCCAGGTCATCACCTTGGAATGCGTGAACTGGCGGCGCCCGCCACGCACCTCCCACAGCCCCTCGTCCGGCTGCCGCCACTGCTCCTGGAGGAAGTCGATCAGCGCGCACTGCAGCGCCCACATGTGCGGCCGGGCCGACAGGCCCGATTTCCGGGCCAGCCACAGGGAGTCCATCACCTCGCCGTACACGTCGAGCTGGAGCTGGTCCACCGCGCTGTTGCCGATGCGGACCGGCGCCGACCCGGCGAACCCGGCGAGCCAGGGCAGCTCGGTCTCCGGGAGCCTGCGCTCGCCCGCCACCCCGTACATGATCTGGAGGTCCTCGGGGCTGCCCGCGACCGCTCTGAGCAGCCAGTCGCGCCACGCCTCGGCCTCCTCGTGGTACCCGGCGGCGAGCAGCACGTCCAGGGTGAGGGTGGAGTCGCGCAGCCAGCAGTACCGGTAGTCCCAGTTGCGCACCCCGCCGAGCTTCTCCGGCAACGAGGTGGTGGCCGCCGCGACGATCCCGCCGGTGGGCCGGTAGGTGAGCGCCTTCAGGGTGATCAGCGAGCGCACCACGGCGTCCCGGTACGGCCCCTCGTAGCGGCACCGCCCGCTCCAGCGCCGCCAGTCCCGGACGCTGGAGCTGAGCGCCTGGTAGGGGTCGATCAGCCGGGGGCGCGGCTCGTGCGAGGGGTGCCAGGTGAGCACGAACGCCACCCGCTCGCCCTCGGCCAGGGTGAACTCCGAGTGCGTGCCGAGGTCCTCGCCCCAGGTCCGCACGTGCGGCTCGGAGCGCAGCCAGGTGGAGTCCGGGCCCGCGACGGCCACCCGGTGCCCGTCCGCGCGGCGCATCCACGGCACGATGGAGCCGTGGTCGAAGCGCAGCCGGAGCGTGCTGCGCACGGTGACCCGGCCGCTGACGCCCTCCACGATCCGGACGACGTCCGGCACCCTTTCGCGCTGCGGCATCAGGTCGGTGACACGCACGGTGCCCTCGGGGGTGTCCCACTCGGTGTCCAGCACGAGGGTGTCGGGGCGGTAGCCGCGCCGGGTGCAGGTGCCGGCGCCCTTCGGCGCGATCCGCCAGTAGCCGTTGTCCTCGTCGCCCAGCAGCCGGGCGAAGCAGGCGCCGGAGTCGAACCGGGGCAGGCAGAGCCAGTCGATCGAGCCGTCCCGGCCGACCAGGGCGGCGGTCTGCTCGTCGCCGATGACGGCGTAGTCCTCGATGCGCGGGTTCACGGGTTGGCGATTCCCCATGCGGCCTGACGGCCAATCAGGTGGTGCGCCGGGGGAGTGACGCCCGGCTCACACGGCGGCGGGCTCCGCCTCGGCCGCGCTCTCCTGCTCCGCCGCGGCGGCCCGGTCGCGCAGCTCGCGCCGGACCAGGAACCACCAGCCGACGGGCACGGCGGCGGCGAACAGCCACCACTGGATCATGTACGCGTAGTTCAGCGGGGCGTCCTCGCTGCCGGGACTGGAGATCTGCTCCGGGCTGCCCCCCTTGGGCTCCGGCGCGGTCTGCTCCACATAGCCGCCGAGCACCGGGGCGCCGAGGCGCTCGGCCTGGTCGGCGCTGTTGATCAGCATGACCTGGCGGTCCGGCAGACCGGCGATCTGCTTGATCCCGCTGGCCTCGGTGGTCTCGTCGGCCTTCAGCCGGCCGGTGATCGTGACCTTCCCGGCCGGGGGCGCGGGGACCTTCGGGAACTCGGTCTGGGCGCCGTTCGCCGGAATCCAGCCCCGGTTGACCAGCAGCACCCGGCCGTCGGTCAGCCTCAGCGGGGTCAGGACGTGGAAGCCCACCTCGTCGTCGGCGTTGGTGCGGCGCCGGACGACCTCCTCGTGGGCGGTGTCGAAGGTGCCGGTCGCGGTGACCGTGCGGTACTTGTCGGCGTGGGTGACGGCGCGGCCGGGGGAGGTGAGCCGCTCCACGGGCACCGGATCGGCGTGCAGGGCCCGCGCGACCAGGTTGTTGCGGGCGGTGCGTTCCTCGTACCGGTGGTGCTGCCAGAAACCGAGCCTGATCATCGTCGGGATCAGTGCGATCACGACGAGGGTGAGGATCACCCACTGGCGGGTGAGCAGGAAGCGGTAGCGGTGCACCCCACGACGGTACCTCCGGGCCGTGGGGCGCATTCGGGCGGGTACCGGGTCAGACCCGGTCCACCACCCCCGCCTTCCCCTCCGCGCGGGCGCAGTGGGCGCCGCAGTACCAGTGGCCCTCCACCTCCACGCCCTGCCCGATGATCTGCACCCGGCAGTGCTCGCAGATGGGTGCCATGCGGTGGATGGCACAGGAGAAGCAGTCGAAGACGTGCACCGCGCCCTGTGCGTGGACCTCGAAGGTCATTCCGTAGTCATTGCCGCAAACTTCGCATCTCGCCATGCGCCTCAGAGTGAGCCGTCCCCGGCCGCCGGGCGAGCGGGCGCGGGCGCGAATCGCGGGGAATCACCCGTCCGTACGGCTGTCAGCCGGCCGCTTCGACGTCGCGCAGCAGTTGTCCGAAGGCGGCCTCGTCGATGACCGGGGTGCCGAACTGGCGGGCCTTGGCCGTCTTGGAGGTGCCCGAGTCGGGGTCGTTGGTGACCAGCAGGCTGGTCAGCCGGGAGAGGCTGGTCGCCACGTGCAGCCCGGCCTCCGTGGCCCGGTCCTCCAGCAGCTCGCGCTCGGTGGAGGTGTCACCCGAAAAGGCGACCCGCATGCCTTGCTTGAGACGTTTGCCCGGTTCGTACCGTCCGGGGTTGGGGTACGGACACGCGGGCCGCTTGCGCGCCGGGCGCCAGCCGGGCCCGCGCCCGCCGCCGTAACCGCCGGTCGCCTGACGGCCGATGAGCGGGGTGTCGGACCACTCGGTGAGCGGACGGCACTCCAGCAGCGGCAGCCGCACCTCGTTCGCGGCGGCCGCCCTGAGGCTCGGCCGGAACGCCTCCGCCAGCACCCGCGCGTCGTCCAGCGCGTGGTGCGCGCGCTGCTGCACGACCCCGAAGTGTGCGGCCAGCGACTCCAGCTTGAAGTTGGGCAGCGGCAGCCGCAGCTCCTTGGAGAGCGCGATGGTGCACAGCCGCTGGCGCACCGGGGGCTCGCGCCGGGCGCGCGCGTACTCCCGCGCGATCATCTGCCAGTCGAAGACCGCGTTGTGCGCGACCAGCACGCGGTCCGCCAGCCGGGCCGCGAACTCCTCCGCCACCTCCGTGAAGAGGGGCGCCCCTTCGAGCACGTCGCTCGTCAGCCCGTGTATCCACACCGGGCCGGGGTCGCGCTCGGGGTTGACCAGCGTGTACCAGTGGTCCTCGACCTCGCCGCGCGCGTCCAGCCGGTACACGGCCGCGGAGATGATGCGGTCGTCGCGGGCCAGCCCCGTGGTCTCGACGTCAACGACCGCGTATCCCTTCGGATACACGGCCGGCCACGGGGTGGGCGAGGACACTGCGGTCGCGGGGTCTTCGAGCATGGTCAATGAGGATACGGGTCACCGCCGACAGCCGGGCACGCCCAGGGGCTCCCGCCCCACCGACCGGGTCGTACCTCGCATGGGTGTACGCCCCCAAGGCCGGTACCGGCCAACGCCCTTGAGCACGTCGCCGCTGGTCCGGGGCCCCTCGCGGCGCGGACCGGTCCCGCGACGGCGTACCGTGGGTGCGCTCGGCACATCTCCGGGCACTCCCGCCTCCCGGTACGAGAAGGACCCCGTCATGCGCGCCACCACCATCCACGCCCCGTTCGACATGCGGGTGACGGATGTGCCCGAGCCGATCGTGCAGCTCCCCACCGACGCGGTCGTACGCGTGGTGCGCGCCTGCATCTGCGGCAGCGACCTGTGGGCCTACCGGGGCGAGGCGGCCCGGCAGCCGGGGCAGCGGATCGGGCACGAGTTCCTCGGTGTGGTGGAGGAGACCGGCTCCGACGTCGGCACGCTCCGGCGCGGAGACCTCGTGGTCGCGCCGTTCATGTGGTCCGACGGCACCTGCGAGTACTGCGCCGAGGGCCTGACCACCTCCTGCGTGCACGGCGGCTTCTGGGGCTCCGTCGGCTACGACGGCGGCCAGGGCGAGGCGGTACGGGTGCCGTTCGCCGACGGCACGCTCGTCAAGCTGCCCAAGGAGGCGGCTTCCGACGACCACCTCCTCACCGGCCTGCTCACCCTCTCCGACGTGCTGGGCACCGGCCACCACGCCGCCCTCGGTGCGGGAGCCCGCCCCGGCGCCACGGTCGCCGTCGTCGGTGACGGCGCCGTCGGCCTCTGCGCGGTGCTGGCCGCCAAGCGGCTCGGCGCCGAGCGGATCATCGCCCTCGGCCGCCACGAGGCGCGCACCGACATCGCCCGCCGCTTCGGCGCCACCGACGTCGTCGCGGCCCGCGGCGAGGAAGCGGTCGCGGCAGTCCGCGAGCTGACCGGTGGCCAGGGCGCGCACGCCGTGGTCGAGGCGGTCGGCACCGAGCAGTCCATGAGCACCGCCGTCAACATCACCCGCGACGGCGGCGCCATCGGCTTCGTCGGCGTCCCCCACGGCAGCGGCACCGGCCTGGACCTCAGCGTCATGTTCGACCGCAACATCGCCCTGCGCGGCGGCGTCGCCCCGGTCCGCACCTACATCCCGGAGCTGCTGCCCGACGTCCTGAACGGCACCATCGACCCCTCCCCGGTGTTCGACATGACCGTGGACATCGAGGGCGTCCCGGCCGGCTACCGGGCGATGGACGAGCGCACGGCGCTGAAGGTCCTCGTCACCAACGGCTGATCGGTCGGCTCCACGCCGCCGGGCTGGACCCCGGGGGGACGGGCGCGGTGGCCCAGTCGGCCGGCCCCCCGGTGAACGACACCGGGGGCCGGGCGTACCGCAACCGGCCGAGCGGGCTGTCCCGTTCGGCCAGCCACGCGTCCGGGCCCTCGTAGTCCGGGCCGCCCGGACGCGGGTCCCGCCCCGCCTCGTCGGTCAGCCAGTGCGCGGTCCGGGCGAGCGCGAGGCGCACCAGGCGGCCCCGGCCGTCGCGGGACCGTTCTACCAGGGCCCGCAGGATGCCCGCGGCCAGCAGATAGCCCGAGCCGTGGTCCAGGGCCTGGGCGGGCAGCGCGCCGGGCTCCATGGTCGAGCCCTCGGTGGCCGCGATGCCGGTCGCCACCTGGACCAGGCTGTCGAAGCCACGCCGCTCACCCCAGGGTCCGTACGCGCCCCATGCCGAGATCTGGGCGACGACCAGACCGGGGTACCGCTCGGCCAGGGCCTCGGGGGAGAGGCCGAAGCGGTCGAGGGCGCCGGGGCGGTATCCGGTGACGACCACGTCGGCGGAGGCCAGCAGGTCGTTCAGCGCCGCTGCGCCGGCAGTGAGGTCGAGGGTGGCGGAGCGTTTCCCGAAACCCGTGTCCGCGTGCTGGTCGGGCAGTTCGGGCAGCTCGGGGGCGTCGACGCGCAGCACGTCGGCGCCGAGCAGTGCGAGGGTGCGAGTGGCGACGGGCCCGGCGAGGACACGGGTGAGGTCCAGGACGCGCAGCCCGGCGGCGGGCAGCAGCGGGCCGGACTCCTTCTCCAGAGGGGGGAGCCGGCGCGCCGAGGGCGCGCCGATCGGGCCGCGCTCCACCAGGGGCCGCCTGGCCACCTCGGTGCCCTGCGGATGTGCCGCCCACTGTCCGGGGGTGCGCAGGGCCACCGCCAGGCCCCCGGCGGCGTACACCGTCTCCTCGATGTCCAGGGCGGAGCGTTCGAGGAGCAGCCGCTCCACGTCCTCGGGCCCGGCGCCGTCGGGCAGGCCCAGCGCAGCCAGGAGACGCTGTTGGTGGTGCGGGTAGTTGGCGTGGGTGCGCACCCAGCCGTACGCCGCCCGCCAGAAGCGGGACAGCGGGGCGAAGCTGACCGGGGCGCGGCCGTCGATCCGCAGCAGCCGCTCGCTGTGGAAGGCGGTGACGACCGCGCCGTCGTCCACCACGGCGCGCGGCACGGTGCCCAGCCCGGCCCGCAGCGCGCCCAGCTCGGCGGCGGCCAGCGCGCACGTGCCCACGCACGCGCGCGCCAGCCGCTGCACGGGAAGGCGGGCGATCAGGGCGCCCGGCCGCTCGACGCAGACCAGCCGGGCGAGCAGCGCGCGATCGCCGCCCAGCGCGACCCAGGCGGACTTGATCATGGGATCGATCATGGCCGCACTATGCATCAGCCGCCTGATGTCGACAAGAAGGCGCCTCAGGACCTGGGACAGGCTCCAGGGCGGGTCCTAGTGGCTCACCGCCGCCAGGGCGTCCGCGATTCCCCAGCCGTAGAAGCCGTTGCGGTTCTTCGTGCCCTCGCACACCGCGTCGACCTTGCCGTCACTGTTGATGTCGTACGGGTCGGTGCACGGCGTGGCCGTCGCCTCCGCGTACAGCAGGGCCTTCACCGCGGCGGCGGGGGCGTGCGGGTGGACCGACTTGATCAGCGCGGCGACACCGGCGACGTGCGGGGAGGCCATCGAGGTGCCGGCCATGTAGCCCCACTTGCCGCCGGGCAGCGGGCCGAGGATGAGGCCGCTGGTCGCGGGCGGGGCCGGGGTCTGGTAGGCGGTCGAGTCACCGCCGGGCGCCGCGATGTCGATCGTGCCCAGGCCGTAGTTGGAGAACGACGACTTGATGCCCTTCGCGCCGGTCGCCGCGACCGTCACCACACCGGGGAGCTGGGTGGGTATGTCGAAGCACGTGCGCGGGTCGACGGTCCGGTCCGAGGGGGTGCCGTCGTTGGGGGAGGAGGGGTCGGTGATCGAGTCGGCGGCGAAGTCGTAGTTCTCGTTGCCGGCCGCCGCGACGTTGACCGTGCCCTTGCTCTCCGCGTACCGGGTGGCCCGCGTGATGGCGTCCACCAGGGCCTTCTGGTCCGGGTCGCCGGTGCAGTTGAAGTACCACGGGTCGGTGTAGTAGCTGTTGTTGGTGACGTCCACGTGGTGCTCGGCCGCCCACACGAACCCGCAGACCACGGCCTCGGTGTAGAAGTAGCCGTCCGGGTTGGCCACCTTGATGCCCGACACCTTCACGCCCGGCGCCACACCCGTGATGCCGACGCCGTTCTTGGCGCCCGCGATCTCACCCGCGACATGCGTACCGTGCGGCGACTCCGACGCGCTGGGCCGCCAGGCGCCGTCCGCCGTGTCCGGCGCGCCGGACA